>RFIU01000098.1 GCA_003695555.1 Alphaproteobacteria bacterium | reverse complement strand
CAGCTCCTCGTCGATCCTTTCCGGCGACGCTGCCTCGCCGGTTCGGGAGAAGGCCCGTTCGATCAATGCACGGGCACCATGACCGACCAGGTGTCGCACCGTTTGCGCCGGCACCGGGCTGCGGCCTTTGCGGGTCAGCAGACGGTTGAGGCAGGCAGCAAGATCCGGCGCCGTATCGACCAGCGTCCCGTCAAGATCGAGCAGCAGCGTGCGGGCGGAAAATGAAGAGGGCATCGATACGATTATCCCCGAATCTTTCGCCGGCAGCGGCGACCATGCCTCTTCCACTATGCGATGGACATCCCCCTGCCAAGAGAGTCGAGGTCAGCAACACGAGCATGATCAATGGCAGATGCGAAAACACCCGGAAAAGGCGCCTGGCCTTCCCGGGTGTCCGAAACTTCATTGCGGGCTGGCGACTGGCGCTGCCCGAAAGGGCTCAGGCCGCCTGCTGAAGACGACGCGCCTCTTCGACGCTCTCTTCAAGCCGCTTGGCGAGCACCGCGAGCGCCTCACGCTGGGTCTTGACGCCAAGCTCGGCCAGCGTCCGCCAGTTGTCGAGCTGCTTGCGGACCTGTGCCTGGGCCAGCTCGATCTGGGTTTCGGCATTGAGCTCGGGTGTCTTTCCCGAGAACAGCGAACGGGTCGCCTCCTGCGCCTCTTCGATCAGCTCGCGGGCAAGCTCCGCCTGGCGTTCAATCGCCTCGTGATAGCCGTCAAAGGCGATCCGATTGGCTTCCAGCACCGCCTCGAAATTCCGGCGTCCGGCCTCGATCACCAGATCGAAGTCGAAGCCGGGCATGGCGAAGCCGCCAAAACCGCTCGTCGCAGCCTTGTTCTGCGTCTCGTTCGTCGCCTTGCGGGCCTGAGCCTGTGTCTTGGTGTTCTTCGTCGTCATGGTTCCGTCTCCTTCCGGCGATCCGCATGAATGCCGGCCTTCCGGCATCTTCTTCATCGCTTTCGCGTAGCATATAGTGCACTGCAACATGATAGTCAAGAGAGATTGTGCAGCGCACAATCACGAAATCATCTTTGTGTTTCAAGATCATGATAATTCTCGTGGTGAAAGGAGGAGATCGCAGAGTCTTTCGCCGGGCGGCCACCGGTCAATCTCTTGGGGAGGCACTGGCGAAGGGCGGTCCAGATAATCGCTCATGTCGTAGGAATTGCGGATCCGAAGGGTTCGATAGCCGGCCTGCCGGATGCGCTGAAGCAGAGAGTCCGGCGTCAGGCCATGGGCTGCCAGCGCATCCGCCGATACCTCGACGACGATTTCCATTGCGGCCGGCCAATCCTTGCGGTGCGTCAGAATATCTCGAAGAACGGGATATTCGCCTCCTTCGATATCGATCTTGACCAGACGGGTCCGGGATCGCTCTTCCAAACCGACAAGATCGGCAAGGCGGGATGCCGGTACCCTGGCCTCGGCCGTCATCTCTCCCTGCAAGGCACGTTCGGCCAGGGTCGTGCTGGCACCAAGATTATCATTGCGTGCACGATAGATAATAAGCTCGCCTGAATGGTCGGAAACCGCGGCGTGACAGGTTCTGATGCGTGAGGTCAAGCGAGGGTTGCGGGCGATATTGGCTTCGAGATCGGCATGTATCGAGGGCGAGGCCTCTATCGCGACCACTTCGGCACCGTGTGCGGCGGCAAGCAGACTATAATAGCCGACATTGGCGCCGACATCGACGAACAGGTCGCCGGGGCCCAGCCTTGAGGCGATCACCGCGCTGACATGCGGTTCCCAGACGCCGAAATACAGGATGCGGCTCTGGACCGCATCATCCGATCGGCAGAGCATCAAGGTTCCGAAACGGGTCCGGGAAAGCAGCTGAAGACCGCGCCAATTGATCCTCCGCTGCGCCACATCGCGCCACAGCCGGTAACGCAACCGGAGAGAGGGACCATGGCGCAGATAGAAGGCAAGGGCACGGGTCGCGGGCCGGACCAGGAATTGGCGCAGATCGAAGGGTCGGTGCAGCATGCCCCTGCATGCCCGGCAAGGACGGCGGGGTCAATCCTGTCCGGCCTTTTCGACCAGCAGACGAAAGCGGAAGGGCGAATCGGCCGCGCCTGCGACGATTTCATTGAGTCCAAAATGAAGGGTGGCGGTCGCTTCATCGCCATAGCGCGAAAGCGAGCGACCGTTCACCCGCGTGCCGAGTCGGCTGCCGAGATCACGGACGATCAGATAGCCTTCGCGCCGTTCAACGGCGAAATGTTCGGGTGAGAGAGATGGATCCTTGCCGACGGGCAGCTTGAGCACCCTGTTCTTTTCGATGTTCGCGGGCAGTCTGCCGCTCTTGGCTCCGACCAGAAAGGGAAGATCCCGGATTCGGATTCCGTCCTTGCCGAGCTGACGTTCGAGAAATTCCGATGCCGGTTGCAGGCGGACGAGGCCGACCAGCTTCAGCTCGGCCTTTTCCGGTCCCTTGCGTCGGCTGTGAACCATCTGACGGTCGGCATGCGAGAGCCGTTCACACAGCATTCGCAGCAACGGCAGGCCGAGCGGATTGTCATCGGGAAAGACTTCCAGGAATTCACTGCGTTCAATTCGCAGCAGCGAACAGTCCTCGGCTGCCCGCATGCTGGTCGAACGTGGTTCGTTCATGATGACCCCGGTTTCGCCGAAGATTTCTCCGCGTTCCAGTCGCGCCAGAACGATCGGCCCCTCAATTCCATCCCGCAGAACCTCGACCGCCCCCTCCTTGATGATGAAGACGGCATCGGCCGGATCGCCCTGCCGATAGATCATCGCGTCTTTTGCCGGTGTCAGGGTTTTCATGACTTTGCAGCTTTCGGCAGATGCGCCGGATCATGCGCTGGTTTCCCCGGGGATATCTTTCTGCAGGGCGTTGCTCTCTTCTCACGCCTTCCCAACGCAAGATTAGCGAGAGGGGATTGCGAAAGCCTTAAGCTGTTTGGCACTCTTGATTCCGATGGCTTCAGGAAAGCATGCTGTGGTGGTGCTGCGGAACACAGGGGAGTAGAGGTATGGGCCGGCGCGCATCGAAGAAGATTTTCCCGAATTTTGACAAGCATGGTCGCGGCTTGCGGATCATCCGCAGGGCGGCCGTTCTCGGCATGGGCGTCATCGCCGCGATGGTCGAGATGACGGGAGCGCTACGAGATGCCGCAGCCGATGAAACCACCGGAGACGCTTCGATGCATTATGCGATCGCGATTCATGGGGGAGCCGGCACCATCACCCGCGGTTCGATGACCCCGAAACGTGAGAGCGAATATCGCAACAAGCTGAGCGAGGCGCTGCTCGCCGCCCGTCAGATTCTCGAAAAGGGGGGCGCCGCGCTCGATGCCGTCGAGGCGGCGATCGTGGTCATGGAAGAATCGCCGCTCTTCAATGCCGGTAAGGGAGCAGTGTTCACGGCCGATGGCCGCAACGAACTCGATGCTTCGATCATGGACGGGGCAACGCTGAACGCCGGTGCGGTCGCCGGTGTGACGCATGTGCGAAATCCCATCCGGCTGGCACGTTCGGTGCTGGATCATTCGCCGCACGTACTGCTGGCTGGGCAGGGGGCCGAGGAATTCGCCCGCAATCACGGGATCGAGCTGGTGCCGGCCACCTGGTTCTGGACGGAGCGGCGCTTCAGGCAGCTTCTCAAGGTTCAGGAAAAGGGCGAGCATGCGCTGCTGCTCGATCATGACGGCGATCACCGCTTCGGAACTGTCGGCGCCGTCGTGCTTGATGCGAAGGGAAATCTGGCCGCCGGCACCTCGACTGGCGGGCTGACCAACAAGGCATGGGGTCGCATCGGCGATTCGCCGATCATCGGCGCGGGTACCTATGCGAGCAATCGCAGTTGCGCCGTCTCCGGCACCGGGCAGGGCGAGTATTTCATGCGCCTGACCATCGCGCGCGAAATCTGTGCCCTTGTCGAATATCGTGACATGGCGCTGCAAGCGGCCGCCGACGAAATGATTCATCACCGGCTGAAGCATCTCGGCGGCGCTGGTGGGGTCATCGCGCTCGGCAAGGATGGCACGATCGCCTTCAGCTTCAATACCGAAGGCATGTATCGCGGCTGGCTCGACAGCCGTGACCCGGATCCGAAGACGGCCATCTACAAGGACTGAAGCCGACCATCCCCGTTGGGCCGCCATCGCGCACGGCCTAACGCGATCGGCGGAGGGAAATATTCTTGCGCATATTCGCATTCTGCGGATTCTTTCAATTTGCGAAAATTACCGGTCGGGAGTTTTGCAAAATGCATCTCATATCACCGGACCGGGGCCGGCAGATCGCGTTACGGAATTGCCAACCATTTGATATTGAATGGAAATAACTTACATTAGGCGAATTCACCGATCTGGTACGATTCCTGCTGATGACCGCCTGTCGAAGGGGGTGGACCATTTCGTTCTCACGCGTTGCGAAATGGAGAGGTGCAAGCAGGAGCATAAGGGTGAAGGGTTTCTTTCTGGACGAGTTCCTCAATTTTCTCGAGGAGAAATATTCCTGGCGCATGGCCGAGGATGTCGTCGAGGGCTCAGGCGTCAAGAGCGGCGGCCTCTATCTGTGGCTGAATGACTACCCGTCCGAAGAGTTCGAACGCCTTCTCATGGAAACCGCCAAACATGCGGGTAAAGACGCGCACGAGATCGCGCGAATGTTCGGCCGGCACCTGTTCGGTTATCTGCGGCGTCGCTTTCCGGAACTTCTTGCAGGGTCCCGGGACAGCTTTTCGTTTCTCAGCCAGTTGCCGACCCGGCTTGCGCTGAAATTCGACTACTGGTTCCGCTATGACAATCAGCCCAGTGTCCTGGTGATGAGCGAAGATGATCGTCTTAAGATCCGTCTTCGCGCCCTGCCTTGGCAGGTGATGGTGGTGGCGGGACTGGTGGAAGAAGCCCTGGCCTTTTTTCGCGATGCCGAGCTGGCCGAGCTGCGTCTGACCGGCGAGGGTGAGCCGGCCTGCCTTACATTGCGCAGTCTGCGTCCAGAGATGGAAGATGCCGGCAGGGAAGGGAAAATCGCCCTGCTGAACTCGCCTGTCCCTCTCTAGGGTGGGGGGGGGTCGCCCGGCGCTGACCTGTCTTCTCCCGAAGGTGAAGGTCACGGCAGCTGCCGACACACGAGGCGCATTACACGGCGGCTCTTTCTTCTGCAACCTTACCGTCATTTTGCATGCGGCGCAGATTTTCCCGCGCGCGGAAAAGACGGCTCTTGATGGTGCCGACGGCCACCCCGAGCTCCTCTGCGGCTTCTTCATACTT
>RFIU01000097.1 GCA_003695555.1 Alphaproteobacteria bacterium | reverse complement strand
TCGGCCCGCTCGTCGGCCAGCAGGGGCGGGGCCTCGGCCGGCTTCAGCCGGGCACGCAGCAGAATGTAGGCGGCATAGAGCGCGGCCAGCAGAACCCCGGGCATCAGCGCCGCGACGAACAGCGTGCCGACCGAGGTCGAAAGAAGATCGGCCATCACCACCAGCATGATCGAGGGAGGAATGAGAATGCCGAGGGTACCGGAAGCGGCGATCGTGCCGGTGGACAGCCCCTTGTCATAGCCGCGCTCGAGCATCACGGGCAGAGCGAGCAGCGTCATCATGACGACGGACGCACCGATGATCCCGGTCGCCGCCGCCATCACCACGCCGAGCAGGGTGACGGCGAGCGCCAGTCCGCCCGGCAGGCGACGCAGCATCAGCTGCAACGCGTGCAGCAGGTCACGGGCAATACCGCTCTGTTCCATCGCAGTGCCCATCAGAATGAACATCGGAATGGCGACCAGAACCAGATTGTCCACCACTTCGCCGAAGATCCGCCCGACGACGAGAAAGAAGGTCAGAGGATTTTCCAGCCCGAGTGCCACCGCCAGCAGCCAGAAGAGAAAGGCGGTGCCGCCCAGCACGAAGGCGACCGGCACGCCGGTGAACAGCAGCACGGTCAGCACCGCGAACATGAGAAGCGGCAGATAATGGATCGCAAGATCGAGGAGATGGGCCATCAGATCCGCTCCTCCTCGAAATGCGTCTCGGTAACGTCGGCCCGGGCGAAATCGGTGCGGACGGCCAGCGATGCGGGGCCGAAGAGATAGATCATCGCCTCGACGAACCGCGCCGCACCGGCAAGCCCGAGCAGCGCGATTCCGGCCAGCATCACCCCCTTGATGATCCAGCGCGCCGGCAGCCCGGTGGGCGAGGGCGAGCGTTCCCCGATCGCCACGCTCATCGCCACATAATCCCAGCCGAACCACAGCAGGGCGCCGAGAAATGGGAACAGCAGGAAGAGCAGGCCCACCGCCTCGACCCTGGCGCGAGTGCGCGGGGTCCAGCGTTCGTGCAGGATCTCGATGCGGACGTGTGCCCCCTTCAGATAGGCGTAGCCGAGGGTAAGCAGGAACAATGCCCCATGCAGATGCCATTCGAGTTCCTGCAGACGAGTCGAGCCGAAGACGAACCAGCGCCGCAACACGACATCGAAGACGATCACGCCGGCCAGCAGCAGCGCCGACCAGGCGGCGATGCGCCCGAGCACCACGAGTCCCTGCTCGACCCTGCGGGCGAGCGCGTGCAGCCGTTCCCAGCCGCTCATCGCGGACCATTCCCGTCTGTCGGCGATGGCGCCGATTCCGCCGGTTCATCGGCGGCCCCGACGTCATCCTTCAGATAGCCGAGATCGCGCCAGACCCGATCGCGACGACGGAAATCCTCAAGACTCTTCCAAGCGCGGCCGAAATCGGGATCGGCGGCCGCCATTTCCGCCGCCACATCGCGCCAGGCGCGATAGAGAGCGGCGAGCACCGGCCTCGGCCAAGTGTGGAAGACGACGCCCTTCGCCTTCAGCTTCTCGATCGCATCGACCTGCAATGCCTCGCCTTCGGAGAGGCTTTGGCGAATGTTGGCCGAACAGGCGGCCTTGAAGATCGCGCGCTGCTGAGCCGTCAGGGCACGCCAGCGATCGAGATTGATCATCAGCTCGAAGAAGGTGCTCTGCTGATGCCAGCCGGGAAAATAGTAGTGCCGGGCAGCCTGATAGAAGCCCATCTTCAGATCGACGGCCGGCACGGAATATTCGGTGGCGTCGATCGTGCCGAGCTCGAGAGCCGGAAAGATGTCGCCGCCGGCGAGAAGCTGGACCGAAGCACCGAGGCGCTCCAGCACCTTTCCGCCAAGACCGAAGTAGCGGATCTTCATGCCCTTGAAATCGTCCGGGGAGGTGATCGGCCGTTTGAACCATCCGCCCGCTTCCGGTGGAGAGATACCGCAGATCAGGCTGTGTATGCCGTGACGATGATAGATCTCGTCGAAGATCTCGCGACCACCGCCATGATCGAACCAGGCGAGATATTCGACGGCACCGGGGCCGAAGGGGACCGACGCGAAGAGCTGCAGGGCCGGTTCCCGCCCGGCCCAGTAGCCGGGGGTGGACCAGCCGGATTCGATCGCACCGTAGGACACCGCATCGAAGATCTCGAAGGGCGGGACGAGGGCACCGGGCTCATAGAAGCGCAGTTCCATCCGGCCGCCGGAAATCTCGCGCACTAAGCGTTCGACCCGCTTGCCCATAGATCCCAGAATGACCAGCGAGGACGGATAGGTGGATGCCATCCGCCAGCGCAGCTCCGGGTGGCGGGTGGACGGAACGGATGTTGCGTCTGCTGCCTGTGTCCTGCTTGCGGTCGTTTCGCTGCGTTGATCGCCACCCGACCCGCAGCCGGCAAGCAGCATGGTGAACAGACCAGCCAACAGACCGACGCGCATCATCCGCCACCGGCACGTCGTCGAAAAGATGGTCAAGATGCAGTCCTCCTCCCTCACCCGAACGGAAGATCGGTGTGCCAGTCGCACGCCCAACGGCGCCCCCCCTTCTGAGCAATAGGGCTGGCCGAAATCCGTCGCCCGGTCAAGGGGTCAGGAGAGTTTCTTCAGCGACTGCGCGAGCAGGACATAGAGCTTTCCCATGTCCGATGAAATGAGGGTGACCGAAAGTGCCGCATGATGATCGCGACTCATCACCTGCTCCATCAGGGCTTCGAAGTCGCGGAAGTATTTGAGCACCGAATCGCGGAAATCCGAATCCTTTTCGAATTTCTCGGCGATCCGCCTGCGGGTGGTGCGGTCGGCAAGTCTGACGGTCCTGCGAGAGAAGATCGAACGGTCGCCCTTGAGATACTGCTGCCATACTTCGTCGGGAACCTCGATCGCCAACAAGCGGGATATGTCGATCGCGGCAGATTGCAGACTTTCAACCAGAAGATTGGAAGTATGCAGAAAATCGTCTTTCGAAGCGGCCTGGATACGGCGCTCGATCTCCTGCACGCGGGTAAGGAAGCTGTCGGCACGGCTGACCAGTTTCTCGGTAGTGTCGGCCAGTTCGCGCGCCAGCGTCTCGGCTTCGCGTCGGGCCTCCGCACCGCCGCGACGCATGGCTTCCAGCGAACGGTCGAGCGAACGGGTGACCTGCTCTTCGAGTTCCTGCACTTCCGCCTTGAACATCGAGTTGAGCGTATCCATCGACTGTCCGACTTCCCGCAGACCACGGGCAACGGACTGGGCAAACTCGCTTTCCAGCGCCTCGCCCCGGCTCGCCGCCTCGCGCTCGGCGCGCGCGGCCGTCTCGGCGATCTCGCGCGCCGCCGCCTCGAAATGGCGGGCAAGCCCCGAGATCCGCTCTTCGGCCGCATCACCGCTGACCAGCAGCGTCTCGCTCATCCGGCGAACCTCTTCTGCTGCTTGGGTAAGCCGTTCGGCGGCATGCTCGGTATCCTTGACGATACGCGTCCGTTCGCCGCCGAAGGCGCCGGCCGCCTCGCCAAGCGCGAGCGAGGAGCGTTCGAGCGTCTCCATCAGTCCGCCGCCTTCCTGATGCAACCGTTCCAAGGCCGCGCGCAGAGCTTCTGCGCGGCTTTCCGCCTCTTCGCCGATAGACGCGACATGTCCTTTGAGCAGGGTGGACTGCCTGTCGATGCGCAGCGCGGCCTCTTCGGCCGTGCCGGCCAGATGTTCGGTGCGCTCGCGCAGGGATTCGACCGCATCCTCGATGGTGCCGCCGGTCTCACGTGCCGTCTCGGCTAGCACGTCGCGCTGGCGAGCGAGTTCCGCACTGACTTCCTCCAGCCGACGCTGAAGCGCATCGAGAAGCTGCCCGAGATTGCCCGAGCGTTCGTCCATCTGCGTACCGGCAGCGCGCATCGCCTCGCTCGCCTTGCCGGCAGAAGCGGCGATCATGTCGGCCTGATCGGACAATGCCTGAGCCAGGCGCGAAAGCTGCTCGGCATTTTCCTGCGCCCGCGTTTCCAGCGCCTGCGCCTTGTCACGAAAAGCCCCGTCGAAGGCGGCGAGTTGCTCGGCGATTCGCGCTTCCGCCTCACGCGAAACTTCTTCCAGGCGGCGGATCCGCTCATCGATGCCCTGCATCGCTTCATCGGTACGTTGAAGCAGCTCTTCGACGAGCGCACGGTTCTGCCGTTCGCCCTCGCCGACCATCTCTCTCACTCGTTCCCGGAAACCCTGGACGGCCTCTTCGGTGCGCGCGACGGCGGCGGCGAGGGTCTCCTCTATCTGCTGGCGCGTGCCGGACAGACGGTCACCAAAGACCTCGATGCGGGCCAGTCCTTCTTCCGAAGTGGTGAACAGGGCATCGCCGGCCTTCTTCAGATCCTCTAGAATGCGGGCGGTTTCCTCCTGCGAACGCTGGGCGAGAGTGGTCATCCGTTCGCTTGCCGCGCGCATTTCGCGCTCAACGGTGGCGGCATGCGCCTGATTTTCGCCAAGCCGCTCATCAAGCCCGGCAAGCTGACGCTCCATCATTTCGGCAAGGCCCGAGACGCGGTCTGCGATCTCCCCGCTCGTCGCATCGAGCGCTTCGAGGCGGGAGGCAAGCAGATGTTCGGCCTCTTCGAGAAGGTGTGCGGCCGCACCCGCACGCTCGGACAGACGGTCGCCGGCCGCAGCGATCCGGCTTCCGCGTTCTTCGAGCGCGGTGTCGAGCGCCTCCATCTTCTTCCGTTCGCCCTCCAGACGCCCGGCGATCGCCTCCGCCTTTCCTTCCGCATCGGCGGTCGCCGAGAAGAGATCGGCGGTGGTCGCCTTGAAACGATCTTCCAGCCGGTCGATCCGTTCCGCGGCAAGGTCGACGACGGCCGACATCTGGTCGAGATCACGGCGCATCCGCCCGATCAGCTGATCGAAGCGGGCCTCGGCATGATCAATCGGGGCGAGTGCCCGATCCAGCGTCTGCGCCACCGCGAGACGGCGTTCGAGCAGCGGATCGGAACGCTGATAGACGAGAGCGACCAGCCAGACGATCGCTACCGGCGCGGCCAGCCCGGCAACGATTGCGCCGAGCTCGGCAGGCGGTGGCATGCCTGCCGACCAGTCGATGCCGGTGGCGACCAGCCAGCCGGCGAAGGCCGCCCAGGCTAGGCTGAGGATACCCGCGATCCAGAGCGGGCCGAAACGCCGCCCGCCGCCG
>RFIU01000096.1 GCA_003695555.1 Alphaproteobacteria bacterium | reverse complement strand
CGCAAGGTGACGCGCAGCGGCGCCGCATAGGTGAGGTCACGCTGCCGGCATTCATCGACGTCGTATTTTGGTTCCTCGCGCGTATAGCGGACGTATTCGAGGGACGCAGTGCGCGCGAAGTCCTCGATCGGAAACACCGACTGGAATACCCGCTCGAGGCCCGAGGCCTTGCGCTCTTCCTCGCTCGCGCCGGGCTTCAGGAAACGGTCGTAGGAAGTGCGCTGAACCTCGATCAGGTTCGGCATCGGGATCACTTCCGTGATCTGCCCGAAATTCTTGCGAATCCGCTTACGACCGGTGAAAGAAGTCGCCATGCTTCGCCCTCGTCTTGTCTGATTCCAGTCCCGAACGTCTGCCGCCTGCTGCACGGGTGGGGGGAAGCCTCCCCTTCACCCGCTGCCATGCCGCCGGCAACCGTCCGGCCTTCCAAATCCTCGCCGTCGCGGACCCCTGCGGTCCGCCGATCGGCCTGCATCCCGTCCGTCCTTGCACGCCGCCTGCACCCCTTGGCGCATCATCGGCCGGAAAAGACGGCGCAAGGCCGGGGACGGACCGGATCCGCCCCCAGCCATTCGTTTGCCCGAAGCTGGGTCCCGGGCAGCATCGCACGAGCCGCAAGGCGGTTATTTGACCTCGACGGTCGCCCCGGCTTCTTCCAGCTTCTTCTTGATCTCCTCGGCCTCCTCCTTCGAGACGGCCTCCTTGATCGCCTTCGGCGCAGATTCGACCAGCTCCTTGGCCTCCTTCAGGCCGAGACCAGTGATCGCGCGGACCTCCTTGATGACATTGATCTTCTTGTCACCGATGGAGGCAAGGATGACGTCGAACTCGGTCTTTTCCTCTGCCGCCTCGGCGCCACCTGCGGCACCCGGCACGGCGGCGACCGCCACCGGCGCGGCAGCCGAAACACCCCACTTCTCTTCCAGCATCTTCGACAGCTCGGCCGCTTCCATGACGGTCAGCTGCGAGAGTTCGTCAACGATCTTTTCCAAATCAGCCATTGCTCTTCTCCATATCGACCACCGTGCCATTGACGCCGGCGGCCATTCGCCTGGGTTCGTTCATCACGCAGGGCCCGTTCATCGCGCCCCACCCTCATTGAAGATGACCTGCGGACCGGCTGATGCCCGCCCGTCGGCCGTCCGCTTCAGCAGCTCACGCCGCCTGCTGCTTCTCGGCATGGGCCGAAAGGATCCGCGCTAGCTGTCCGCCCGGCGCCTGCAGCACGCTCGCGATCCGCTGGGCCGGGGTCTGAAGCAGACCCACGAGCCTGGCCCTGAGTTCATCGAGCGAGGGCAGGTCGGCGAGCGCCTTGACGCCATCGGCGTCCAGCACGCGTCCTTCCAGCGCGCCGCCAAGAACCACGAGCTTCTCGTTTTCCTTGGCGAACTTGGCCAGCACCTTCGGTGCCGCCACCGGATCTTCCGAAAAACCGATTGCGGTCGGTCCCTGAAACAGGTCCGCAATGGCTTCGGAAGGGGTGCCTTGAAGCGCAAGCTTGGTGAGCCGGTTCTTGGTGACCTTGAAATGGCCTCCGGCCTCGCGCATGCGACGGCGAAGCTCGGACATCTCGGCGACGGTAAGGCCCTGATAGTGGGTGACCACCACCACGGGCATCGCCGAGAAGACGTCGTGCAAAGACGCGACCCATTCCTTCTTCTGGGCTCGATCCACGCTTTTCGCCTCCTTCACTTGATGGCGGGAACGACCATCGTTCCACGCCTTGCACCAGGCATCCGTTTCCGCTCGCCTTGCACGCCGCACCCTGCCGGCATGGCGCACACCGAAACGAATCCGGACACCCTGCTGTCCGGGGGAATGGCGGCACCGGGGGCGAACCGTCGGCCAGCCGACGCATCGAACCCGGCGAGGGGAAAGGCCGAAGCCGTTCCCCCGCTCATCCGCAACCCCGTCTCATGCAGGCCGCCCCGGGGGGCTCTTCGGCCCCGCCGTCACCCGGGATGGAAACCGCTCGATCGACGAACCGCGTCTCCAGCCACCGATGCCGGCGGGTCACCTGCAATCTCGGACAGTGTCCGCGGCGAGAGGAGAACCGCTTGTCCGCCGTCCACGACGCCTGCCGGCGCGCGCGGACACGGGATCGTTTCTCGTCACCGCTGTTTTTCGCGCTTTCCCGAAGAAAATGTCCGGCAGCGACAAGGAGGGATGAGGTCCTTGCTGGTCGCCTTGCGGACCGCCTTACGGGGCGGCGCGAAAATTCCGTTTCCTTCTCTCGGCCTTTTTCGCAGGAAACCCGGAGGCTCCTGCGAAAAAGGCAACTGTCTTGCCCTGCCCGACCATCCTTCAGTCGGGCAGATGGACGCGGCGATCAGGCCGCTGCGTTCTCTTCGACGATGCTGGCGAGATCGACCGGAAGACCCGGCCCCATCGTCGATGAAATCGAAACCTTCTTGACGTACTGGCCCTTCGCACCGGACGGCTTGGCGCGCAGCACGGCGTCAACAAAGGCGCGCACATTGTCGGCGATCCGGTCATCATCGAAGCTGAGCTTGCCGACACCGG
Organism: Alphaproteobacteria bacterium; assembly: GCA_003695555.1. Classification (GTDB taxonomy): domain Bacteria; phylum Pseudomonadota; class Alphaproteobacteria; order Sphingomonadales; family Rhodothalassiaceae; genus J084. The sequence continues at coordinate 3,740 of RFIU01000096.1, read as the reverse complement.
CATGAACGATGCCTGCCTTTTCAGTCCGGTACTGGACCTGGCCAGCCTTGGCTTCCTTCACCGCCTTGGCGACATCCATCGTCACGGTGCCGAGCTTCGGGTTCGGCATCAGACCACGCGGGCCGAGGATCCGTCCCAGCCGGCCGACCACGCCCATCATGTCGGGGGTGGCGATGATCCGGTCATAGGGAATATCGCCAGACTTCAGCTCCTCGGCGAGATCTTCGGCCCCGACCCGGTCGGCACCGGCCGCCTCGGCCTCCTCGGCCTTCGGCCCCTTGGCGAAGACAGCGACACGGACCGGCTTGCCGGTCCCGTGCGGCAGGCTGACCATGCCGCGCACCATCTGATCGGCGTGGCGCGGATCGACGCCGAGATTCATCGACACCTCGACGGTCTCGTCGAAACCGGTCTTCTTGAGGTCCTTGAGAATCCGGATCGCCTCCTTGAGGTCATAGACCTTGCCGGGCTCGACCCGGCTGCGGATTTCCTTCATGCGCTTGCTGATCCGTCCCATCTCACAGGCCCTCCACTTCGAGGCCCATCGAGCGGGCCGAACCGGCGATGATCCGAACCGCCGCGTCGATGTCGTCGGTGTTGAGATCCTTCATCTTGGCTTCGGCGATCTCGCGCAGCTGATCGGCGGTCACCTTGCCGACCGGCTTCTTGCCGGCCTCGGACGAACCCTTCTGGATTCCAGCGGCGCGCTTTAGCAGATAGCTTGCCGGCGGGGTCTTGACCTCGAAGCTGAAGGAACGGTCCCCATAGACCGTTATGATGGTCGGCAGCGGCACGCCGCGCTCCATCTTCTCGGTCGCCGCATTGAACGCCTTGCAGAACTCCATGATGTTGACGCCGCGCTGACCGAGCGCCGGCCCGATCGGCGGCGACGGATTGGCGGCGCCGGCCGGCACCTGAAGCTTGATGTATCCCGTGATCTTCTTTGCCATCGTCTCCCATCCTCATTGCTGCCGCCTGACGATCCCGCGATCCGGGTGGATCGCCGACACCGTCGCCGGCGGCCGTCGGGGCGCGGTTGCGGCCGTGGCGAGCCTCCCGCGCGTGTTCGCCGACATTTCCTCCTGTCGCCGGAACGACATGAGAACGGCGTCGGCAGCCGCCTTCGTCTTCTGATCCCTGCGACCCTCAGACCTTCTCGACCTGATGGAACTCCAGCTCCACCGGCGTCGCGCGTCCGAAGATCGAAACCGAAACCTTGAGCCGCGCACGCTGCTCGTCCACTTCCTCGACCATGCCGGTAAACGAGGTGAACGGCCCTTCCTTGACACGGACCTCCTCGCCGACCTCGAACTGCACCTTCGGCTTCGGCCGCTCGACGCCTTCCTTCACCTGATTGAGGATCCGATCGGCCTCGGCATCACGCACCGGCGTGGGACGTCCCTGCGGCCCGAGAAATCCGCTCACCTTCGGCGTATTACGCACGAGATGATAGGTGTCGTCGGTCAGTTTCATGCGGATCAGCACATAGCCGGGAAAGAACTTGCGCTCGGCCTTGCGCTTCTCGCCCTTGCGGACCTCGACCACCTCTTCGGTCGGCACCACCACGTCCTCGATCAGCGGCTCGAGCCCCTGAATGCGGGCCTGTTCGCGGATCGCATCGGCGACCTTCTTCTCGAAGCCGGAATAGGCGTGAATGATGTACCAGCGCGCACCCGGAACGCGGCGGCGTTCCTCACCAGCCTGTGCATCGGTCGCAGCCTCGCCGCCTTCCTCGCGTGCCGGCGACCCGTCCACCGCCGCTTCCTCCGCCGTATGATCCTGCGTTGCGGTCATCGACCGTTCATCCTCCTGCATTCCGACCACCGGCTCATCCTCCCAGGTCGAGAATCGTGCGCACGCCCCAGGACAGCACGGCATCGACCGCCAGAAAGAAAAGTGCCGTCAGCGCCACCATGATCAACACCATGACGGTGGTCACCGCCGTCTCGCGCGCCGAGGGCCAGGTGACCTTGCGCATTTCCTGGCGGACCTGCCGGACGAATTCCATGGGATTAGCCATCGCCATCGAGTCTGCTCTTTCGTTCCCGATCGTTTTCTGCCCGTCCGTCCGGCCCGCCGAATCGCCTGCAAAATGCCGTCGAACACCGAACTCGTCAGCTGCAATGCCGCAGCCCGTCTTCGCCGCCGCCCTCAGCCGCCCGAAAGGCCCGCCGAAGGGATGCAGGTGGCAGGAGTGGCGGGACTCGAACCCACAACCCCCGGTTTTGGAGACCGGTGCTCTGCCAATTGAGCTACACTCCTTCCGGCTCTCCCCCGGTTCCGGACAATACCCCGGTGCGACTCACCGATGACCGGGCCATCCGAATATGCCGAGGCATGACGAACACCCGCAGCTCGCCGCCCGGAAACGATTCGCCTGTCTGCCGATTTTCGTTCTGCCGCCTGTCTTTCAGCGTCTCTCACCCGCGCAGCCGAAAAACCGCGCGCCGCACGGATGGGTCGATCCGCGCGCGAGCGGTCCTTGGAAGGGCCTTCCATGCGATGGAATGCATCGCATGTCAAGACCCCTCCAAGGCCTTCCGCTTCCTACTCGATGATTTTGGCGACGACGCCGGCGCCGACGGTACGGCCGCCTTCGCGGATGGCAAACCGCAGGCCCTCGTCCATGGCGATCGGGCTGATCAGCTCGACCTCGAGCTCGACATTGTCGCCCGGCATCACCATCTCGGTGCCCTCGGGAAGCTTCACCATGCCGGTGACGTCCGTCGTCCGGAAATAGAACTGCGGACGATAGTTCGAGAAGAACGGCGTGTGCCGGCCGCCCTCGTCCTTGGTCAGAATGTAGGTCTCCGCCTTGAACTTCGTGTGCGGCGTGATCGAGCCCGGCGCAGCCAGAACCTGACCGCGCTCCACCTCGTCGCGTCCGATGCCGCGAAGCAGCGCACCGATGTTGTCGCCCGCCTCGCCCTGATCGAGCAGCTTGCGGAACATCTCAACACCCGTCACCACCGTCTTGCGCGTCTCGCGAATGCCGACGATCTCAACCTCGTCGCCGACCTTCACCACTCCCTGCTCGACACGTCCCGTCACCACCGTGCCGCGACCCGAAATCGAGAACACGTCCTCAATCGGCATCAGGAACGGCTTGTCCACCGGACGCTGCGGCGTCGGAACATACTCGTCCACCGCATTCATCAGCTCCAGAACCTTCTGCGCCCCGATCTCCGGATCGCGTCCCTCCAGCGCCGCAAGCGCCGAACCCGCAACAATCGGAATCTCGTCACCAGGAAAATCGTACTGGCTCAAAAGCTCCCGGATCTCCAGCTCCACCAGCTCCAGAAGCTCCGGATCGTCAACCTGATCCACCTTGTTCAAAAACACCACGATCGCAGGCACACCAACCTGACGCGCCAACAGAATGTGCTCGCGCGTCTGCGGCATCGGGCCATCCGCCGCCGATACCACCAGAATCGCGCCGTCCATCTGCGCCGCGCCCGTGATCATGTTCTTCACATAGTCCGCATGACCCGGACAATCGACATGCGCATAGTGCCGCTTCTCCGTCTCATACTCCACATGCGCCGTCGAAATCGTGATCCCGCGCTCGCGCTCCTCGGGCGCACGGTCAATGTTCGCATAGTCCACGAACGTCGCCCCGCCCGTCTCAGCCAATACCTTCGTAATCGCCGCCGTCAGCGTCGTCTTGCCATGGTCCACATGACCAATCGTCCCAACATTCACATGCGGCTTCGTCCGCTCAAACTTCGCCTTCGACATCG
>RFIU01000095.1 GCA_003695555.1 Alphaproteobacteria bacterium | reverse complement strand
GGACGATTTTCGGGTTCAGGACCTGTGGGAATACGACCTGGAGAGCGGTGCCACTCGGCTGCTGGTGGACAGCCGCGCATTGCTCGGCGGTGCGCGTGAACAGCTCTCGGAAGAAGAGAAGGCGCGGCGCGAACGTCAGCGCATCTCGGCGCGCGGCATCGTCGATTATTTCTGGTCGCCCGACGGTCGCGCCCTGCTGTTTCCGCTCAATGGCGATCTTTTCCTGCTGCCGCTCGGCGGCGAATTGCGCCGCCTGACGACGACCAAGGAAGCGGAAACGGATCCGAAATTCTCGCCCGATGGCCGTTACGTCTCTTTCGTACGGTCACGCAATCTCTTCGTCATCGACCTTGCGACCGGCCGCGAGCGGGCGCTGACCTCCGACGGCGGCGGGGTCATCGGCAATGGCGTCGCCGAATTCGTCGCACAGGAAGAGATGGACCGCGATACCGGCTACTGGTGGTCGCCGGATTCGCGCCGCATCGCCTTTGCGCGCATCGATGAAAGCCCGGTCCGGCTCGTCAACCGCTACGAGGTGTCGGCCGACGGCTCGGTGACCACCGTGCCGCAGCGCTATCCCTTTGCCGGTACGGCGAACGTCAAGGTGCAGCTCGGCGTCATCGACCTTGGCTCGAGCAGAACGGGCTGGATCGACCTCGGAGGGGATTCGGACATCTATCTGGCGAGGGTGCGCTGGCTTCCCGATTCGAAGCACCTTTCCTTCCAGATCGAAAGCCGTGATCAGAAGACGCTCGACCTGCGGATCGCGGCGGTGACCGGCAAGAAGCCGGGCGTCCCGAAGACGGTAATACGCGAGCAGTCCCACACCTGGATCAATCTTTCCCACGATCTGCGCTTTCTGAAGAAAGGCCACGAGATCCTCTGGTCGTCCGAACGCAGCGGCTATCGCCATCTCTATCTCTTCGACCGCAAGGGAAAGCTGTTGCGCCAGCTTACCGATGGCGAATGGGTGGTGGCGGCGGTCAAGGCCGTGGACGAGAAACGCGGCCGTGTCTATTTCGAGGGCTATCGCGACACACCGATCGAGCGCCACCTCTATTGGGTGGATCTTTCCGGCAAGGATCCCGCCGTTCATCGCCTGACCCATGAACCGGGTTTTCATACCACCGCGTTCTCGCGCGATGCTGCACTCTTTGCCGATTTTCATTCCAGTATCGATCATCCGCCGGCGGTGGAAATCAAGCATGCGCTGGATGCAAGCCGGGTCACCGTGCTGCTGGCCAACCGGCTGGATGCGACGCACCCTTACGCCCCTTATTTGAAGGGCGCGGCCGAGCAGCGCTTCGGGACGCTCGTCGCCGCCGACGGCAAGACCGTGCTGCACTATCATCTGCGTCTGCCGCCCGGTTTCGACGCGAAAAAGGGCCGGAAGTATCCGGCGATCATCGACGTCTATGGTGGTCCGGGCGCACAGCGGGTCGTCAATCGCTGGACGATCGGTTTCGATGAAGTGCTGGCGCGCCGCGGCTTCGTCGTCATGAAGCTGGACAATCGCGGTTCGGTGAACCGCGGCAAGGCGTTCGAGGACGTGCTCTACCACCGCATGGGTTTTGCCGAGGTCGAAGATCAGACGGTCGCCGCCCGCTTCCTTATCGCGCAGCCCTGGGTCGATGCGACGCGCATCGGCGTGTGGGGATGGTCGTACGGCGGCTATATGACACTGGAGCTGCTGATGAAGCGGTCGCGGATCTTCCGTGCCGGCATGGCGGTCGCGCCGGTCAGCGACTGGCGGCTCTATGATACCCATTATACCGAGCGTTTCCTCGGCATGCCGGGCGAGAGCGATGCCTATGAGATCTCGTCCGTCTTCCCCTATCTGGCGGAACTGCGGGACCATTCCCTGCTGCTCGTCCATGGCATGGCCGACGACAATGTCTTTTTCGACCATTCGGTCAAGCTGATGGGGCGCCTGCAGAAGGATCGCCGGCAGTTCCGTTTGATGACCTATCCGGGCAAGCGACACGGCATCCGCGGCGAGGATGCGCGTGCGCATCTCTGGACGATGGCGCTGGAATTCTTCGAAGAGCGGCTGGGACGTCACTAGATCGCCTCGCGGTCGCCTGGCGACAGGAAACCGGACGATGGCCGGAATCGGACTGGCACTGGGCGGCGGCGCGGCGCTGGGGTTCGCCCATTTCGGCGTCCTGCGCGCGCTGGGCGAGCTCGGCATCCGCGCATCGGCGGTCGCCGGCGTCTCGATGGGCGCACTGGTCGCGGCCGCCCTGGCCGGTGGCGCGTTGGACGAGGCCGAGGAACTCGCCCGCCGTTCCAGCCGTTGGCGTGTCTGGCGCGAGGGACGGCTGGCTCTCGCCGGCGGCCTGCTCGACCCGCTGGCGCACGGAGCGCGGATCGCCGCCCTTGCCGGCCTCGATCGGCTGGAGGATGCAGCGATTCCGCTTGCCGTCGGCAGTGTCGATCTGCTCACCGGTGAGGCAGTCGGCTGGCATCAAGGCCCGGCGGACGTCCTGCTCGGGGCATCGATCGCGGTACCCGGCATCTTCCGTCCGGTCATCCATGAAGGGCGCTGGCTGGTCGATGGCGGAGTCGTCGCCCCGGTGCCGAGTGCGCTTGTCCGCAGCCTCGGTGTCGAAAGGGTGATCGCAGTGGATGTCCTTCAGGACTATGCCGGGCGGGTGTCGGCGATGACCGGAGGTGGGGCGTTGGCGCAGCGGCCGCCCTCGCTGCGACGCGCGGCCTCGCTCTCGCTCGCCCGGCTGCTCGCGGCTCTGGCAGAGTCCAGCGCCATGGCGGGCCGTCCCGATCTCGTCATCCGGCCTCAGGTCGGCGGCTTCAGCGTGCTTGACTTCGAT
>RFIU01000094.1 GCA_003695555.1 Alphaproteobacteria bacterium | reverse complement strand
TTCGCTCGGGCTGGATCTGGCGCTCGGTATCGGCGGGCTGCCGAAGGGCCGGATCGTCGAGATCTACGGCCCCGAATCCTCGGGCAAGACGACGCTGGCCCTGCATGTCGTCGCCGAGGTGCAGAAGCGTGGCGGGGTCGCCGCCTTCGTCGATGCCGAACATGCGCTCGATCCGGCCTATGCGAAGAAGCTCGGCGTCAATCTCGAGGATCTGCTGATCTCGCAGCCCGACACCGGTGAACAGGCGCTCGAGATCACCGACACGCTGGTGCGTTCGGGGGCGGTGGACGTGCTGGTGGTCGACTCGGTTGCAGCACTCACCCCGCGGGCCGAGCTCGAAGGCGAGATGGGCGACAGCCATGTCGGGCTGCAGGCCCGTCTGATGAGCCAGGCGCTGCGCAAGCTCACCGGCTCGATCGCGAAGTCGAACTGCATGGTGATCTTCATCAACCAGATCCGTATGAAAATCGGTGTCATGTACGGCAATCCCGAGACGACGACCGGCGGCAACGCGCTGAAGTTCTATGCTTCCGTCCGGCTCGACATTCGCCGCACCGGCCAGATCAAGGACGGCACCGACGTGATCGGCAATTCCACCCGGGTGAAGGTGGTCAAGAACAAGGTCGCGCCACCCTTCAAGCAGGTCGAGTTCGACATCATGTACGGCGAAGGCATTTCGAAGATGGGCGAGATCCTGGACCTCGGCGCCAAGGCTGGCGTCGTTGAGAAGGCCGGTGCCTGGTATTCCTATGACAGCCAACGGATCGGTCAGGGGCGCGAGAACGCCAAGAAGTTTTTGCGCGAACATCCCGAAATCGCCGACGAGATCGAACAGGCGATCCGCAAGGCTTCGGGCCTGGTCTCGGAACAGATGCTGGTCGGCCCCGACGACGAAGACGCGGATGAGGCGCCCGTCGGCAATGCGACCCCATCGCCGACCGCTTCCTGACCGCCTGAGGGGCGATCGCGGCCGGGACGAGCCGACGGCATCCGGTGCGACGGAAATCCGCTTTCAAGACGACGGGAAACGTGTCGTGGCGCTGACGAACCGGCTATCTGCGGCCGGAAGCGGTCATCGCTCTTTTCGCTCGTGACCTCCTGTGCGTTGCCCGCATCTTGCCCTTTGTCCCGCTTCGCTTCTCTTCTGCCCGCCACCGGCTTGATGACCCGTCCATCACCGGCCTTGCGTTCCCCCTGCCCGTCACCGGCTTTATGGTCCTTCCCCGGCGGCTTCGCGTCCCCCTGCCCTTGTTCCTGCACTTAGCCCTGCTTTTGACCGACCTTGGCCCTGCCGTTTACCGGCCTATCGCAACGACGCCCTTCCATCATTCGCCTTTTCGCCCGGCGTCCGTCGTTTTTATTCCCCCTGGAAATCCTCCTCCCCATGTCTCCCTATCGCATTTCTCCTTCTTCCCATTCCTCCCCCTTGCCCTTCGATGGCCTCCATGGTCTTCTCATCACGATCGGAAACATTCCGAGTGCAGGAGGACACGCCATGACATCATCAGGCTTAACGACACGCGAGGGGAACAAATCGGATCTCGCCGTGCGCCATGCTGTGGCGCTTCGCCTTCTTGCCGCACTTTTTCTGATATTCACGATCGCTTTTTCTTCTCCCAGCGCGGTTTCGGCCGATTCAGGCGACCCGATCACGCAAGCGGACCAACAGGAACAGCCGACCGCCGATGCGCCAGCCGGCGCACCGCCGCAACGGATTTCACCCAATACGGCGCCGTCCCGTTTCGATGTCGAGGCGGCGGTGCGCGAATATCTCGACCGTCTGAGCCCGCAGGAGAAAGCGCGTTCGGATGCCTATTTCGAAGGCGGCTACTGGATTCAGTTCTGGAATGTGCTGATCGCCCTTCTCGTCGCCTGGCTGCTGCTGCGGTTCGGCTGGTCGGCGGCGATCCGCACGCGCGTCGAGGACTGGATGAAGAACAGGCCCAACCTCACCGCCGCCGGCTATGCGGTCGGCTACAATCTGCTGGTCTTCGTCCTTACCCTGCCATGGACGATTTATACGGATTTCTGGCGCGAACATAACTATGGGCTGGCCACCCAGTCCTTCGGACCGTGGTTCGCCGAAGAGCTCGTTGGGCTCGGCGTCTCGACCGTCGGGCTCGCGATCTTCCTCGTCGTCATCTATGCGCTGATCCGCCATGCGCGCGCGAGCTGGCACCTCTGGGGCGCCGGCGCCAGCATCGTGCTGCTTGCGCTTGCCCTGTTCGTCTCGCCGGTCGCGATCGAACCGCTCTTCAACACCTACAAGCCGATGCCGGACGGACCGCTGAAGCAGGACATCCTCTCGATGGCACGCGCCAACGGCATTCCCGCCGACCAGGTCTATGTGGTCGATGCTTCGCGCCAGACGACGAGGATTTCGGCGAACGTCTCGGGGCTGTTCGGCACCACCCGCATCGCGCTCAATGACAATCTGCTCGATCGCGGCACGCCGGCCGAGATCCGCGCCGTCATGGGCCATGAGATGGGCCATTATGTCCTCAATCATGCATGGAAATTCCTGACCGCCTTCGTCATCATCATCGCCGCCGGCTTCACCTTCGTGAAGTGGGGCTTCGCCCGCCTGCATGCCCGCCATGGGGCGGCATGGGGCGTTCGCGACATCGCCGACCCGGCCGGATTCCCGCTGTTCGCGGCGCTGCTTACGGTCTTCTTCTTCATCATCACGCCGCTGACCAACACGATCTCGCGCTCTGCCGAGGCGGAGGCCGACATCTTCGGCCTCAATGCCGCGATGGAGCCGGACGGCTTCGCCTCGATCGCGATGAAGCTTTCCGACTATCGCAAGATCGACCCCGGCCCGATCGAGGAGTTCGTCTTCTATGACCATCCTTCCGGCCGTGCGCGGGTGACGATGGCGATGCGCTGGAAGGCCGAGCACCTGAAGCTGCTTACGGCACTCGCTGCGGCACGTGACGCGGCAGAGAAGACCGAAGCCCCGCCGCTCCCCGACAAGGGCGAGCGCCGATCCGACGGAAGCGTAAGCAGCGACGAGTGAGGCACTGCGGCCCCGGCCGCGATGCGATGCCGGGAAGGCGCATAATGACGGACGTTCCGTGCTGCCGTGACTTCCGGCTGCTGATAGAATGAAAGTGCAGCAGCGCCTAAGAAGCCTCGCCTACGCCGCCCGATGATCTCCTGCCGGCGGCGGATTGCGAGAATGAAACGAGGGTGGGCCGAGACAAGTTTCCGGAAACTTCACGCCAGCGGATGGCGATGATCAGACGAGGATGCCGGGGCCGGTGTCCTCTCCGGGGCCGCCGTTTTTATCGCCTGAATCACCGGCGCCGCTCCTCCCGGCTCGCAGCGGCCGCCAGGAACGGCGGCGCGCCTGAAGCCGGCGCAGCTTGGCGGTCGCGATTTCGGCCAGCACCTCCTGACCACTCGCCGGATCGCCGATGATCGAGACTTCCTCGCCGGTCACCGCGTCGATCGCCGTCACCTTGAGCGCAGCACCGACCCGCAGGAATTCGAGCAGCACTTCGCCCGGGACGAGTTTTCCATGATCATCCCGGGAAGAATCCGGCGACATTCCTCTCCCCCGTTGCGCTGTTGCGTTCACCACACCGTGCCCGACTGCGCGCAATACTCGCTGCAGCCCCGCCAGGCCGGAACGCCGAACGGAACAGGCCGGTCTCCGCCGGCAAGCGACAGACCGGCGTGCCACCGGCCCCCGTCACCGCTTGTCGACCGGCCTGTCCGGAACGACGTGTCAGGCGGCGCGTTCGAGAGCGAGGCGCCCCCAGACATCGATGAGGGCCGAGACCAGCTCGCGCATCATCTCGTCGCTGTGCATCGGCCCCGGGGTCAGCCGCAGCCGCTCGGTCCCGCGCGGGACCGTCGGATAATTGATCGGCTGCACATAGATGCCGTGCTCGGCAAGCAGCAGATCGGTCACTTGCTTGCAGCGGACCGGATCGCCGACCAGAACGGGTACGATGTGGGATTGGCTGTCCATCACCGGCAGGCCGGCATCCTTCAGCATCGCCTTCAAGCGCGCGGCACGGGCCTGATGCGCCTCGCGCTCGGCATTGCTGTGCTTGAGATGCCTCACGCTCGCCAGCGCGCCGGCGGCCAGCACCGGTGACAGCGCAGTGGTGAAGATGAAGCCCGAGGCATAGGAGCGCACCACATCGACCAGATCGCGACTGGCCGCGATATAGCCGCCCATCACGCCGAAGGCCTTGCCGAGAGTGCCTTCGATGATGTCCACCTGCTCCATGACGCCGTCGCGCTCGGCGATGCCGCCGCCGCGTGGGCCATAGAGCCCGACCGCATGCACCTCGTCGAGATAGGTGAGCGCGCCGTATTCGTCCGCAAGATCGCAGATCGCCCCGATCGGGGCGATGTCGCCGTCCATTGAATAGACCGATTCGAAGGCGATAAGCTTGGGCCGCTCGCGCGGCACCTCTTCGAGCAGGGCGCGCAGATGATCGAGATCATTGTGGCGGAAGATGCGCTTTTCGGCCCCGGAATGGCGGATCCCCTGAATCATCGAGGCATGATTGAAGGCATCCGAGAAGACGATGCAGCCGGGCAGCAGCTTCGCCAGCGTCGAGAGCGTCGCCTCGTTCGCGACATAGCCGGAGGTGAACAGCAATGCCGCGTCCTTGCCATGCAGATCGGCCAGCTCGCGCTCAAGCAGGACGTGATAGTGATTGGTGCCGCCGATATTGCGGGTGCCGCCGGCACCCGCGCCGCAGCGCTCGATCGCCTGATGCATCGCCTCCAGCACCTTCGGATGCTGGCCCATGCCGAGATAGTCGTTCGAGCACCAGACGGTGACCGGGCGCGCACGGCCCTTTTCGTCATAGCGCAGCGCCTTCGGAAAATGTCCGCGCTGACGTTCGAGATCGGCGAAGACGCGGTAGCGCCCTTCCGAGCGGACCGCCGCAATCGCATCCTCGAAGATCTTGCGATAGTCGATCATTCTGTGCGCCCTTTCACGACATGACGCGGGGCCCGCCCCCGAAAAGGGCGGCTCGCACGATTTCCCGTCTATATAGGACGATCCGGTCCTTCTGGCGAGAGGAATCTGGAACCCGTCCATCCTACGAATCTCCTTATCCGCCCCGTTCGACGTCCACCTTCCGGCTCATCTCTAGCAGATCGCGGTGCCGCCGGGTTTGACCAAGATCAAGGCGGACCGTCTTCGTTTGCGCCCCCGGACGGCATCGGCTCTTCGGCCAGCACACCGCGGCGGATCGCTCGCGTGCGGGTGAACCATTCCTCGAGCATGCGCCCGTCGCCCTCGGCCATCGCCTGCTCCAGCCTGGCAAGATCGGCCTTCAGCCGCGCCAGCACGTCCGCCACCGCGTCGTGATTGGCAAGAAAGATGTCGCGCCACATGACGGGGTCGGATGCGGCAATACGGGTGAAGTCCCGAAAACCGCCGGCGGCGTACTTCATGACCTCGCGGCGCGAAACGTCGTCGCCCTCCATGTCGGAAGCGGTGCCGACGATCGTATAGGCGATCAGATGCGGAATGTGACTGACCACCGCCATCACCCGGTCATGATGGTCGGGCGTCATCTCCTCGACCTTCGCGCCGAGCGCCCGCCAGAAGGCGGCAACCTTCTCCACCGCCTCGCGCGGGGTGACGGCGGGCGGAGTCAGGATCGTCCATCGTCCGGCGAAGAGATCGGCAAAACCGGCCTCGGGCCCCGAATGCTCGGTACCGGCGACCGGATGGCCGGGGACGAAGACGGTGCCTTCCGGCAGATGCGGCGCCAGTGCCGCGATCGCGTGCCGCTTGGTCGAGCCGACGTCGGTCACGATCGCCCCCGCCTTCAGTTGCCCGGCGAGCGCCCGTCCGACGTCCCCATAGGCGCCCATCGGCACCGCCAGGATGACGAGATCGGCCACTTTCATGACAGCCGGATCGCAGGATACCCGATCGACCGGAAGGCCGGCGGCCGTGACCCGCGCGACCATCGCCTCGTCCCGTTCCAGGACACGGATGTCCGCCCTGCTGCCAGCGGCACGCAGGGCATGGGCGAT
>RFIU01000093.1 GCA_003695555.1 Alphaproteobacteria bacterium | reverse complement strand
GCCGCGGATCAGCTCGACCAGCTTCATCACCGGCACCGGGTTCATGAAGTGCATGCCGATGAATTTCTCGGGCCGGTCGGTGGTGGAGGCCAGCCGGGTGATCGAGATCGAGGAGGTGTTGGAAGCGACCAGCGCCGTCGGCTTCAGCCCCTCGCAGACCTCGCGAAAGATCGCCGCCTTCACCTCTTCCTTCTCGGTTGCCGCCTCGATGACGAGATCGGCGTCCTTCATCGGCCCATAGTCGCCGACCGGCGTGATGCGGGAAAGAGCGGCTTCCTTCTGCTCCGCCGTGATCCGGCCGCGGTGGAGCTGGCGGTCCATGTTGCGGGCGATGACCGCCATGGCGCTGCTCGCGCGTTCGAGCGAGACGTCGCTCATCACCACATCATAGCCGGCAAGCGCGCAGACATGGGCGATGCCATTGCCCATCTGTCCGGCGCCGATCACGCCCACCTTGCGGATCTCAGTTTCGCTCATCGCTTCGCGCCTTCCTGTCAGTTGTCGGTCGGCTGTTCGCCCGCAAGCGAAAACCCCGAACGCGGTGTCCTCGCGCTCGGGGGTGGGATCGGTCAGCTCTGCTGTTTCGCTTTCCGGATCTCTTCGATCAGTTCGGGTACCGCCTGGAAGAGGTCGGCGACGAGGCCGTAGTCGGCGACCTGGAAGATCGGCGCCTCTTCGTCCTTGTTGATGGCGACGATGATCTTCGAATCCTTCATGCCCGCCAGATGCTGGATCGCGCCCGAAATGCCGATCGCCATATAGAGTTCGGGTGCGACGATCTTGCCGGTCTGGCCGACCTGCCAGTCGTTCGGCACGAAACCGGCATCGACCGCCGCCCGGCTGGCGCCGACCGCGGCGCCGAGCGTGTCGGCAAGCTCTTCGATCAGCTTGAAGTTTTCCGCCGAGCCGACGCCGCGTCCGCCGGAAACGACGATCTTCGCGCTGGTCAGCTCCGGCCGGTCGGACTTCGACAGCTCGGCCGAGACGAATTCCGAGATGCCGGGATCCTCGGCAGCAGCGATCTCCTCGATCGGTGCGGTCGTATCGCCATCGGCCGCCTTGTCGAAGGCGGTGGCGCGGACCGTGATCACCTTCTTCGGATCGTGCGAACGGACGGTTGCGATCGCGTTGCCGGCATAGATCGGTCGCTTGAAGGTATCCGGCCCCTCGACCGAGACGATATCGGAAATCTGCGCAACGTCGAGGGCGGCCGCCAGCCGCGGCATGACATTCTTGCCGAAGGTGGTCGCCGGCGCCAGGATCGCGTCATAATCACCGGCGAGCGTCTTCAGCAGCGCCGACAACGCCTCGGCCGTCGGGTGTTCGTAATAGGGGGCATCGGCATAAAGGACTTTTGCTACGCCATCGATGCGGGCGGCCTCCTCCGCCACCGCCCTGGCCCCGTGACCGGCGACCAGCACATGCACGTCACCGAAGTTCTTTGCCGCCGTGACGGCCGCGCGGGTCGCATCGGCGAGATGTCCTTGATCGTGTTCTGCCAGAACCAGCGCGGTCATCAGATCACTCCCTCGGCTTTCAGCTTTTCGACCAGTTCGTGGACGCTCTCGACCTTGACGCCGGCCTCGCGCTTGGGCGGCTCCTCGACCTTCACGGTCTCAAGGTGCGGTTTCATATCGACACCATAGTCGGCCGGAGTCTTCATCTCGATCGGCTTGCGCTTGGCCTTCATGATGTTCGGCAGCGAGGCGTAGCGCGGCTCATTGAGGCGCAGGTCGGTGGTGATCACCGCCGGCAGCTTCAGGCGCACGGTCTCGAGCCCGCCGTCGATCTCGCGGGTGACGAGGACATGTTCGCCATCGTCTTCCAGCACCAGCTTAGAGGCAAAGGTGCCCTGCGGCCAGCCGAGCAGTTCGGCGAGCATCTGCCCGGTCTGATTGGCGTCATTGTCGATCGCCTGCTTGCCGGCGATGATGAGGCCGGGCTGCTCTTCCTCGACAATCTTCTTGAGGATCTTGGCGACCTCGAGCGGTTCGCTGTCCTCGCTATCGAACTGCACCAGGATGCCACGGTCCGCACCCATCGCCAGAGCGGTGCGGATCGTCTCCTGCGCCTGCGCCGGTCCGATCGAGACGACGACGATCTCGTCGGCCTTGCCGGCCTCCTTCAGGCGGATCGCCTCTTCCACGGCGATCTCGTCGAAGGGGTTCATCGACATCTTGACATTGGCGAGCTCGACACCGCTGCCGTCGGGCTTCACGCGCACCTTGACATTGTAGTCCACGACCCTTTTCACGGGCACCAGGATCTTCATGGAATCTGCGCTCCTTCTCGCTTCCCGGGGCGGACCTTCGCGTCCTCGCTGGTGGTCGGGACGCCGGACTTCGGACCCCCCTTGCGGCCCGCAGGGTACCGCGCCCGCGTCTTCTCCCTCGGGCGACGAGGAATAGGGGATCGCACGGGGGGTGTCAATTCGTTGCTGCAGCGCACAAGGCTCACGCGCCGCGGGTGGCTCCCGCTTTCCAGAGGATGTCGCCTCGCCCCTCGTCATTGGCCAGTCGGGCCAGCACGAAAAGGTGATCCGACAGGCGATTGACATAGCGCATCGCCGCCGGATTGACGGGGTGGGTGTCGGTGGCCGCCATCATTCGGCGTTCGGCCCGCCGCACCACCGTGCGGGCAAGGTGGAGATGGGCGCTGAAACGGGTGCCGCCGGGCAGCACGAAGCTGGTAAGCGGAGAAAGCCGTTCGCCCATCCGGTCGATTTCGCGTTCCAGCCGTTCGACCTGCGTGTCCAGGATGCGCAGCGCCGCACCTTCCTTCTCGTCCGGGTCGAAAGGGGTGGCAAGATCCGCGCCGAGATCGAAGAGCTCGTGCTGAATGCGTTCGAGCATTTGGTCGATCTCGTGACGCTCGGGCAATGCTTCCTTCCCGTCATCATGCGCAAGCAGGGCGCGCGCCAGTCCGATCACCGCATTCGCCTCGTCCACCGTGCCATAGGCCTCGATCAGCGGATCGTGCTTGGGCAGACGCCGACCGCCGACCAGCGAGGTTTCGCCACTATCCCCGCCGCGCGTGTAGATGCGATCGAGCTTGACCATCGCCGTCTCCCTTCACCCCTTTGCGAAGACCGTGACGAGCAGGAGAATCACGAGGATCGCCAGCGCCTGAATGATGATCCGCCACTGCATCAGGCGGTTGGCGCGTCTGCGCTGTTCGACTCCGGGCTTCGACATGTTGAAGACGCCGATCAGGATGACCGCGATCGCCGCGATCATCAGCAGCGGTACGAGATAGAAGAGAAAGCTCGCCATCGTTCTACTCCGCCAGCCGAGGGCTCCGGGCAAGAGGCTCCGTCCGTCTCTTAACCGTCCGCAAGCCAGCGGCCAAGGGCGAAGGCGAGAAACGGCCACCAGCCGAAGGCACCGTTCGCGCGAAAGGCGGCCAGCGCCGTCGTCGGATCATCCGGGTCGAGATGGTGGAGCTGACGCCAGAGCTGCAGGCCTGCCGGCATCAGCGCGACCAGATGGACGGGGTGCAGGTCCGCCGCACGGCCGGCGGCGATCATCAGCACCCAGAAAAGCGCATAGAAGATCGCGATCCCCGTCCGGGCGCGGTCCCCGAGGGCCCGTGCGCTGGAGCGGACGCCGACCACCGCGTCGTCGCGCGCGTCTTGGAGCGCATAGATCGTGTCGTAGCCCAGCGTCCAGAAGAAGCAGCCGACATAGAGCAGCAGCGCAGGCGCATCGAGCCGGCCATGGACCGCCGCCCAGCCCATCAGCGCCCCCCAGGTGAAGGTGAGCCCCAGCACCGCCTGCGGCCAGTCGGTGACGCGCTTGGCGAGCGGATAGAGCGCGACTAGGACGAGCGAGGAGAGGCCGAGCAGAATGGTGAAGGAGTTGAACTGCAGCAGGACCAGCAGGCCGATCCCCATCAGCGCCGCCATGAAGGCGAGCGCGCCCGTCACGCTCACCTCGCCGGCGGCAAGCGGCCGGGCGGCGGTGCGCGCGACCCGCGCATCGAGATCGCGGTCGAGAATGTCGTTCCAGACGCAGCCCGCCCCGCGCATCACGATCGCGCCGACGAGAAAGAGGCCGAGCAGCTTCCATGTTCGCGGTTCATCGATCGGCGCGGCAAGGGCGACCGACCACCAGCACGGCCAGGCCAGCAGCCAGAAACCGATCGGCCGGTCGGCGCGCATCAGCCGCGCATAAGGGCGCCAGGGACGGGGCAGTCGTATCAGCCAGCCGGCGGCGACCGCATCCGGAG
>RFIU01000001.1 GCA_003695555.1 Alphaproteobacteria bacterium | reverse complement strand
GCTCACCCATGACCCCAAGCTCGACGATGCCGCGCTCGCGGCGGCATTGCGTTCATCGGCCTTTTATATCGGTGCGCTCGGCAGCCGGCGGACTCATGCGGCACGGCTTGATCGGCTGCACGAGCAGGGCTTCTCGGTCGAGGAAACGGCGCGCATCCATGGGCCCGTCGGACTCGACATCGGCGCGAAAGGGCCGGCGGAGATCGCGCTTTCGATCCTCGCCGAGCTGGTCGCGACGCGAAGGGGCGCGCCGCTTGTCCAGCGCGCACCCGCCGAGGTGAGGCGATGAAGTTCGCTACCGTTCCGGTGGAAGAGGCGACCGGGGCGATCCTCGCCCATTCGCTGCCCATCGGGCAGGGGAGGCGGCTGACGAAAGGCCTCAAGCTTTCCGACGAGCATGTTGCCCGGCTGCAGGCCGCCGGCATCCGCAAGGTCACAGTCGCCCGGCTTGATCGCGGCGATGTTGAAGAGAACGAGGCGGCCCGCCGAATTGCCGTGGCGTTGGCCGGAGCGGGGCTGGAATTGGGGGCGTGCGGGCGCGGCCGGGCGGATCTACTGGCAGGACAGGACGGTCTGCTGCGCATTGCGCGCACGCGATTGCTCGATCTTGCCCGTTGCGACGAACGCATCGCGATCGCGACACGCCCGGCCGACGCAGCAGTCCATGCCGGGATGCGGGTGGCGACCGTCAAGATCATTCCCTTCGCGGTGCCGGAGCAAGCGGTTCGGGTGATCGAAGAGGCGATCGCACAAGAAGGCCGGCCGATTCTCTCGCTCGCCCCCTTCCGACCACTGCGCGCGAGCCTCGTCGAAACCTTTCCCCCTCATGCCTCACCACCGCAGGCGCCCGGGGATAAATTGCGCGAGGTCATGACCTCACGCCTCGCTCGGATCGGGACCCGACTCGACCATCTCGCGGTCTGCCGCCACGATGAGGCGGAACTCGCCGAAGTCATCGCCTCCCTTGCAAAACGGCCGGAATCTGCGGAGCTGCTGCTGATCGCCGGTGCTTCGGCGATCGTCGATCGTCGGGACGTGGTGCCGGCGGCGCTCGAGCGGGCGGGTGGCCGGGTCACGCGGCTCGGCATGCCGGTTGAGCCGGGCAATCTGCTGATGCTCGGCCACTGTGGAGCGATGACGGTGATCGGCCTGCCGGGCTGTGCCCGCTCACCGGCGCGCAGCGGCCTTGATCTCGTACTCGAGCGGATCGCCGCCGGTCTGCCGCTCGATGACTCGACATTCGCCGGCTTCTCGATCGGCGGGCTGATCGCCCCGGCACCCGCTTCGCTCACCCGCCCCCGTCGTTCGCACCCGAGCGGGCGGATTGCCGCCCTGCTGCTTGCCGCCGGCTCGTCACGTCGTTTCGGTCCGTCCGACAAGCTGCACGCGCCGCTTGCCGGGGAACCGCTGATCCGCCATGCGGCGCGCCCTTTGGCGGAGGCCGGACTTGCGTGGCGCTTCGTCGTTCATCGGCCCGATGACCGACGGGCCCCTGAGATCCTGTCGGATGTCAGTTTCCGGCCGGTCGCCAATCCGGCACATGCTGAAGGGATGGCAAGTTCGATCCGTGCCGGCATTGACGCGCTGTTGCGCGCGGAAGATGAAGCGGGGACCCGCTTCGAAGGCGTTTTCGTGATGCTCGCCGACATGCCGCATGTTCAGTCGGCGACGGTCCGTCGTCTTCTTGCCGCCCATAAAGAGGCGTTGGCGCGCGAAAGTGGCGATCGTACGCCGCTCGCCTTTGTTCCGACATATCAGGGCAAGCGCGGCCATCCCGTCCTTTTCGCCCGCGCCGCGTTCGGCGAACTTTGCGCCCTGGAAGGCGACGAGGGCGCACGCCGTCTGCTCGGCCGATGGGCGCCGCGTGTCAGCGAGATCGCGGTGGACGATCCCGGTATTCTGGTCGATATCGACGAGGAGGCCGCTCTCGAACGGTTGGCGGACCGACAGTCCTGAACCGCCTCGTCAGATCGGCGGCTCGCCATCGGGATCGGGCACCGGCAGATCGGCGATTTCTTCGCCGAGTTTCTCCAGCGCCGTCTCGTCCTCCGCCTCGACGACCGCACGGGCGATGCCGTAGTCGATGCCGCGACGCGCGAAGATGGCAATCTCACGGCGGCGGCGGTCATGGTCGAGCGTCGTGCCTGCCGGTCGGAAAGGGCCGATGCGCCGGCGCCGTGCGAGCGCGATGGCGGCGGCAAGCGTGCCTGCCCGCTCGCCGCCATGTACATGGGCAAGGGCGGCGACGGTTTCCTCTGCCAGCTCTTCGCAGATGCCCGCCTCGCGCAGCTTCCAGACGATCCGCCGAGGCGCGTGGCCGGCGGTGAGCAGATTGCGCGCACGGGCCTCGGCGAAGGCGCGATCATCGACGAAACCGAAGCGGCGCGCTCTGACGATGAGTTCGGCGATCCAGCCGGATTCCTCCTCGCTCAAGGGGGCAGCGCGTTCGCCCGCCGGGCGTGCCCGACGGATGCGACGTTCGAGCACCTCGGCGAGACGGGCCTCGGTACTGGCGAAGCGACCGAGATAGTGATAGCAGGCGCGTTCCAGCCGCGCGAAGGTCATCGGGCGGGGTGCTCCGCGCCGCCGGGTTGCGGGTAGATCGTTCTTCCTCTTTCTGCGCTCGCTGCTTTTCATGGGCAAGAGGCTGGCGCACCAGCCCCTGCGATGGCAAGGGCTGAGAGACGGCAGGCGATGGAAAGGTCAACGGATGGGCGAGCGATCGACGGCATCGGAAGAAACGCGCCCGCCGCACCCGGGGGTGAAGGATCATCTGGGGCTGCTGCTGCTCGCCGGCATGTGGGGCAGCGCCTTCCTGTTCATCGAAGAGGCACTGAGCGGATTCGCACCCCTTCAGCTTGCCGCCGGGCGAATCCTGATCGCCGCCCTGCTGCTCGTGCTCATGGCTGCCCTGCGCAAGGAGCACGGTCCACGTACGACGGCCGAACGCTGGCGGCTGGTTCTCGCCGGCTGGAGCGGGGCAAGTGTGCCTTTTGCTCTCATCGCCTGGGGCCAGCAGCATGTGACGAGTGCGGAGGCCGCCATTCTGATGTCCTTCACGCCGCTTGCCACGGCGATTCTCGCGCATCTCTTTCTGCGAGACGAGCCGCTCGGTCGGGCGAGGCTGGTGGGCATCCTCGTCGGCATGGCCGGGGTCGCCCTGCTGGTCGGGGCTCCCCGCCCGTTCGAAGCCGACACATCGGGCATGCGACATCTGCTGGCGGGTCTTGCGATTCTCGGCGGCGCTTTCCGATTTTTCGGCT
>RFIU01000092.1 GCA_003695555.1 Alphaproteobacteria bacterium | reverse complement strand
GCCCGCGCCACTGTCGTCAGCTGGCTGAAGGCGGCGCTGAAAGGGAAATGAGGGGCAGCTGAGAGGCGGCAGCGGCAGCACTTGCGGGAATGCGTCGGATAGGCCGCCCCATCCTTGCCGGGGGGCTTATGGCAGGTGTTCCGGGCTTGAGATCCGCCCTTCGATGGCCTTGCGATGAGCTCACATGACGAAGCGCCATCGCCCGATGATGATCGCTGCGTCCGCAATGCGGGGTGGACAAACAGGGCGGTCCGGGAATGCAATCGACGCGGAAAGGTGCAGGGGCTGACGACGCATTTCCCGCCGCATCGCTGTGAAGGAGGCCGCGGTGCCCAGACAGCTGGCAATTCCGAAGGGGGTGCCCGCGAGGGAAGGGATGAGCACTCCTGATCTCGCCACGGGCCGAAAAAGGACAGCAAGAAAAATGGCGCACCCGGCAGGATTCGAACCTGCGGCCTCTGCCTTCGGAGGGCAGCGCTCTATCCAGCTGAGCTACGGGTGCTTCGCCAATGCGGAATACGAAGGAGGGGAAGGTGGGACGAACGCCCGCCGGCCGCCCTTCGAACGCGGCGCACCCTATCCGAAAAGCCTGCCCCATGCAATCGCCGAAATGGCTTTTCCGCGCATGGCATGAACGGCGGCCGGGTGGGCGTGCTCTCGCGAGTTTTCCGTTCCTGGCGGCCATCCTGCCGATGTTTCTGCGATCATCGCTTCGGCATCGCGGACTTGATCTGACCGTTGTATGCGGGGCAGGCTCATGGACCGGGTGGGATTGGTGATCAAGGAAGGCGGGATGCGTCAACATCACATTTCATCAAGGCGGCAGACGGACGCGCCGGGAGGGTGGATTTTCGCCTTTCTGCTTGTGCTCATCCTGATGGCATTCACGGCCAGTGCCGGATCGGCGTCGTTTGCCGGAGATGCCGCCATCGGCGGGATGGGCGGCAAGCGGGTCGGCGCCGGCGAGGGGCCGGGTAACACGAACAGCTCGGCGCGTGTCGAGGCCCATCATGCGCTGCAGACCCTGTTCGCCGAGGAATGGGAAGCGCGCCTTCAGCGCAATCCGTTTCTGGCCGGCTATGAGGGGGATCATCGCTTCGACGATCGCCTGCCCGATCCCTCGCCCGCGGCGCAGGCTCGCGCCTTGAAGGCGGACCGGGACTGGCTGGCGCGTCTTGATGCCATCATCGGGTTGGCCGGTGGAGCGCTTGACGAGGATGACCGCCTGAACGCCGAACTCTTCCGCTTCATGCTGGAAAACCGCATTCGGGATGCCCGCTTCCGGCCCTGGCGGATCCCTTTTCTGTCGGATTCCGGCTTCGAGACCGAGCCGGTCTTCGCGATCGAGGCGATGCCCTTCGAGGACGAGGCCGACTACCGTCGCTATCTGCGCCGCCTGAAAAGGCTGCCGGGCTATCTTCATGCCCATATCGCAAACATGCGCCGCGGCATGGCGGAGGGTTTCACGATGCCGCGCGCGATCCTCGACAAGGCGCTCATTCCCTTCGCGCGCCTTGCCGCTCCCACGAGGGCCGAGGACAGCCCCTTTTTCCGGCCCTTCGCGAATCTGCCAAAGACGATCCCGCCGGCACGCGCAAAGCTCCTGAAGGCGCGCGCCCGCAAGGTCATCGGCAATCGCGTGCTGCCCGCCTATCGTGTGCTCCTCACTTTCATGCGCGATGAGTATCTGCCGGCGGCGCGACAGACCATCGGGGCGAGCGATCTGCCCGACGGGCCCGCCTATTACCGGGCGCAGATCGCCAAGTACACGACGCTAAATCTCTCACCGGAAGAAATCCACGCGATCGGCTGGCGCGAGGTGAAGCGGATCCGCGCCGAGATGCGCAAGGTGATCGCCGAGACCGGCTTCAAGGGGGACTTCGCCGCCTTTCTCGCCTTTCTGCGTTCCGATCCGCGCTTCTATGCCAAGACGCCCGAAAAGCTGCTCGAACATGCCGCCTGGATCACCAAGCAGGTGGACGGCATTCTACCCGCCTTCTTCGGGCGTCTGCCGCGCATGCCCTATGGCGTTCGCGCCGTGCCGGCGGAGATCGCGCCGAATTACACGACGGGGCGCTACTGGCCGGCAATTCCCGGTGTGCGCGGCGGTCTGTTCATGGTCAACACCTACGCGCTCGACAAGCGGCCGCTCTATGCGCTGCCGGCACTCGCCCTGCACGAGGCGGCGCCCGGCCATCATCTGCAGATTTCACTGGCCCGAGAACAGGCCGACGTGCCCGCCTTTCGGCGCAATCTTTATGTCGTCGCCTTCGGCGAGGGGTGGGGGCTGTATGCCGAAAAACTCGGCGAGGAAATGGGGATCTACCGCACCCCCTATGAACGCTTCGGGCGGCTGACCTACGAGATGTGGCGCGCCGGGCGTCTCGTCGTCGATACCGGCATCCATGCGATGGGCTGGACGCGCGAGCGGGCGGTACGATTCTTCCGCGAGAACACGGCGCTGTCCGAACATAATATCGAGACCGAGGTCGATCGCTATATTTCCTGGCCGGGACAGGCGCTCGGCTACAAGCTCGGCGAGCTGAAGATCCTAGAGCTTCGCCATCGCGCCGAACGGGCCTTGGGCCGTCGATTCGACATCCGCGCCTTTCACGATGCGGTGCTGGAGAAGGGCGCGCTGCCGCTGCCGATCCTGGAGCGCCGCATCGACGCCTGGATCGCCGAAGCGCAGCATCGCGTCGAACGTCGCCGAGCGGAAGCGGCCTGTGCCTCGTCCGGTGCCGGCAAGAGGGCCGCGACACGCCCCTGACCGTCGCCCGCTTTCATCGCCATGGCGGAGCGCCGTAATCTACCTCCGTTCGCGGCGTCCTAGCGGGCGAGAAACGGCTTCATGCCTTCACGCGCCAGGGCATCGGCGCGTTCATTTTCGGGGTGACCGGAATGGCCACGCACCCAGTGCCAGTGGACCTCATGGGGCGCCATCGCCTCTTCAAGAGCCTGCCAGAGATCGACGTTCTTGACCGGCTTGCGGTCGGCGGTGCGCCAGCCGCGCGCCTTCCAGCGCGGCAGCCATTCGCGGATGCCGGAACGCAGATAGGTCGAATCGGTATGCAGGTCGATCCGGGAAGGGCGCTTGAGGGCACGCAGTGCCTTGATTGCGGCAGTCAGTTCCATGCGGTTGTTGGTGGTGTCCGGCGCGCCGCCCTTCAGCTCCTTCTCATGGCCGTTCCAGCGCAGGATCGCGCCCCAGCCGCCTGGGCCCGGATTGCCCGAACATGCGCCGTCGGTGAAGATTTCAACATGCGGTCGCGGTCGCTCGGCGGGCATAGCGGCGGAACTCCTCACCCTCGATTCGCGGGTCGGCGGCGCAATCGGCGCGTTCCCGTCAGGCGGCGTTCTCTCGCAGGCTTGCCGGCAGCTTGAAGGTGACATGCTCGCGGGCGGTTTCGACCTCGTCGAAGGCGACGTCGAAATGTTCGCGAAGCGCGGCGATCACTTCCTGAACCAGGATTTCCGGTGCTGACGCGCCGGCGGTAATACCGACCGTCTCGGCCCCTTCCAGCCATTTCCAGTCGATCTCGGCGGCCTTCTGGACGAGGCGCGCTTCGACACCGTTCTTGCGGGCGACCTCGACCAGCCGGCGCGAGTTCGACGAATTCGGCGCGCCGATCACCAGCATCCGTTCGACATGCGGCGCGATCGCCTTGACCGCCTGCTGGCGGTTGGTGGTGGCGTAGCAGATGTCCTCCTTGCGCGGGCCGGCGATCTGCGGAAAGCGGGATTTCAGGATTTCGACCATTTCGGCGGTGTCGTCGACCGAAAGCGTCGTCTGGGTGACGAAGGCGAGATTCTCGGGGTCTTCGACCGTGACGGTACGCGCATCCTCGGCCGATTCGATGAGCGTGATCGCGCCCGGCGGCACCTGTCCCATCGTGCCGATCACTTCCGGATGGCCGGAATGGCCGATCATCAGAATGTGACGACCGTCGGCGAAATGCCGCTCGACCTCACGGTGAACCTTCGAGACGAGCGGGCAGGTGGCGTCGATATAGAGCATCTCGCGCCGCTCCGCTTCGCTCGGCACCGACTTCGGCACGCCATGGGCCGAGAAGACCACCGGTGCATTTTCCGGCACCTCGTCGAGTTCCTCGACGAAGATCGCGCCCTTGGTCTCCAGCTCCTCGACGACGTGGCGGTTGTGGACGATTTCGTGACGGACATAGACCGGTCGTCCATAGCGTTCGAGGGCCAGTTCGACGATCTTGATGGCCCGATCGACACCGGCACAGAAACCGCGCGGCGCGGCGAGCAGAATTCTCAGCTTCGGCTTGTCGGTGGTCATTGCTTCGTATCCTCGCGCTGCGGCGGCGATGTCAGCGGCTCTTTTCGTATCTTCGTTCGAGCTTATCGCCGATCCGTGTGACGGGAGCAAGGCCGCATCGGCGCGCTTCAGGCAACGAACGGGATTGCATCGTTGCGGTCCAGCCCCTAATGCTCGTCAGGCGATGGCGGCGTCGATCCGCCGGTAACCGGTCAGTTCGGCGGGGTATGCCCGCCAACAACAGCGATGGATGATCATGCCAAGGCTTGCTGCCACCAACAGTTTTCGCCGCCTGTTTCACGGACTGCGGCTCTTCGCTCTTGTCGCCGTCGCGGTGTCGGCGCTCGCTGCCTGTTCGAGCCGGGGGAAGAATCCCCTGAAGGTGGTGGTCGAGCGCTGCCCGGCACCGGCGGTGGTCGAGGGCGTTTCGACGCTGACCCGTTTCGCCGGCAACGAGAAAACGGCGGATGCTCGCCTGTTCACCGCCAGCATCGAACATCTCGACCTGCGTTGCGAGCAGGGAGAGCGCGTGGTCAGCCATCTGCGTTTCCGGATCGTCGCCACGCGGGGGCCGGCGCTTCGCGGCTCACGCACGGTAGAGGTGCCCTATTTCGTTGCGCTGATGCGCGACAATGCCGAAATCGTCAGCAAGCAGATCTATCGCACCCGCCTCGTCTTTTCCGATGGGGCACAGCGGGCTGAGACGGTCGAGGAGATCCGTCAGACGATTCCTTCCATCGATCAGGCGCGACGTTACCACTATGAGCTGCTCGTCGGTTTCCAGGTAAAAAGCGACGAGCTGATCTTCAACGTCGTTCGCTGAAAATGCGGGCGCCGTACGCCTGCCGGCGGCGCCTGTTCGCGCGGGCCGACATTCGCGTTGACAAGGCCCGTGCGCCGAGGCTAGTGCGGCAGGACGGTCGGGCGCGTATGCGTGCCCTGCCACCGCGGGAGAGATCGCCGCATCATCGCCCGGATCCGCGGGCTGCGATGGCAGGTGGCGCCGAAGGAGCAACCGCCCCGGAAACTCTCAGGCCAAAGGACCGCGGTGGGCAAGAGCGGCCGCTCTGGAAAGCGGGCGAGGACGGATGGATCCTCTTGCTGGCGTCATCCGTTTCCCGCCTCACCGAAGGGGATAAGCGCTCTTCATGCCGGAATGGCGGGATGTGGCGTGAAATCTCTCAGGTTCCGTGACAGAGGGGGCGAATGGAACGGCTCGGCTGATCGTCGGCACCGCCGGCGGCTGCCTGGTCGGCGTTTTCGTCGTCACGGAACGGGAAGCATCATGTCCAACCAAGCGCTGGCACGTACCCCTCTCGATGCCCTACACAGGGCGCTGGGTGCGCGCATGGTCCCCTTCGCCGGCTATGAGATGCCGGTGCATTACACCGACGGCATCCTTGCCCCACATCCTCACACCCGTGCCCATGCCGGCCTTTTCGATGTTTCGCACATGGGGCAGGCGCGGATTTTTCCGGCGCGCGCGGGTGAGGATCCGGCGGTTGCGCTGGAACGTCTGATGCCCGGCGACATCCAGGGTCTGAAACCCGGCCGGCAGCGCTACTCGATGTTGCTCAATGACGAGGGTGGGATC
>RFIU01000091.1 GCA_003695555.1 Alphaproteobacteria bacterium | reverse complement strand
CCGCAGCCAACGCTCATCGACCGCCTTCGGGTGATTGGCGAACAGCGCGAAAGTTGGTGGGCGGGTCTTGATCTGCGCGCCGAAGCGGATTTTCGTGCGTCGTCCCTGAACTGCCGGCGGTGGGTGCCGATCGACCGTGGCGGCGAGAAACCGGTTGAAGACGGAGGTCTGGATTCGGGCGTTCCAGCGCTGTTCGGCGCGCTCGACCGCCGCCATCAGCCGGTCCAGCCCCTTGCCTTCGAGCGCCGAGACATGAACCTGCTCGATACCGCGAAGCTGAGGAAGCTGCCGCTCGATCTGCTCGGCGATCTCCCGCTTCAGCTTCAGGCGGTCCTTGATGAGGTCCCATTTATTGAGGGCGATGACGGCCGCGCGTCCTTCTTCGGCGATGTGCGAGGCGATTTTCAGATCCTGCCGGTGCAGGCCTTGAGTCGCATCGATCATCAGCACGACCACCTCGGCAAAGCGAATCGCGTTCAGCGTGTCGGCGACGGAGAGCTGTTCCAGGCGATCCTCGATCCGTGAGCGGCGGCGCAAGCCGGCGGTGTCGAAGAGTTGCACTGGACGCTCCCGCCATTCCCATTCGACGGCGATGGCGTCACGGGTCAGGCCGGCCTCGGGGCCGGTAAGCATCCGTTCCTCGCCGACGAGGCGGTTGACGAGGGTGGACTTGCCGACGTTCGGCCGCCCGACGATGGCAAGCTTCAAGGGGCGTGCCGGGGGCAGGTCGCCATGATCTTCTTCCCGCAACGCGCGTCCGTCGATCGTTTCTGCCCGTTCGTCGGCAAAGGCGAAATCGAGATCGCCCTCGACCAGTCCGCCGAGCGCCGGGTCCACTTCGAAAGAAGCGCCCTGCGTTTCATCGTCAGCGCAGCTCTCGTCGCCATCCCGCGTCTTGGCTTCGGGTGCCAGCCTTTCTGCCAGCGGGCCTTCTTCGATCAGCCGGCGCAGCTCTTCATACAGAACCGCAAGTCCGTCGCCATGGGCGGCCGAAACCGGCAGCGGATCTCCGAGTCCTAGGGCGAAAGCCTCATAGGCGCCGAACTCGCCATGCCGGCCTTCCGCCTTGTTGGCGAGCAGCAGAACGGGCTTGTCAAGCGGGCGCAGATGGTCGGCGAAAACCTCGTCAAGCGGCGTGATGCCGGCGCGCGCATCGACGAGAAAAAGGACGATGTCGGCATCTTCGATCGCCGCATCGGTCTGTTTTCGCATGCGTGCCGACAGGCTGTCGGGCGGGCCTTCTTCGAGGCCGGCGGTGTCGATCAGCCGGAAGCGAAGATCGCCGAGACGGGCCTGTGCCTCGCGCCGGTCACGGGTGACGCCGGGGGTGTCATCGACGATCGCCAGCCGTCGCCCGGCAAGCCGATTGAACAGCGTCGATTTGCCGACGTTCGGCCGGCCGATGATCGCGATGATGGGCAGGCGGGACATGATTCGACGACCGTTTTCTCTGGATGGGCATCAGCCGGGATGCCGCCCGATGCACGGGCTGCGTAGCGCGGATATGGCGCTCCCGGGCGGAAATGAAAAGGGGCGAAGCCGTCCGCCGGAAACCTCTCAGCGTTCCCGCCAGGCGATCAGCGTTCCTTCATTGGTGAAGAAATAGAGCGTGCCATCGGCGACGACGGGCGGGGCGACGACCTTGCCGCGCAGCCGCACGCCGCTCAGAACCTTGCCGGTATAGGGCGAGAGGGAAAGCGCAAAACCGTTCGAGGACGCAAGGATCAGGCGATCGCCGGCAAGCACGGGCCCGGACCAGATCACCGGCTTCTTGCGCTTCCTCGGATCGGCGAAGCGTTCCAGTCGGGTCACCCAGCGTATCTTTCCGTCGCCGGCCGATATCGCCACCACCTCGGCATCGACGGTGACCAGAAAGATATAGTCGCCCGCGACCCATGGCGTGCGCACACCGGCGATATTGCTCTCCCACACCCGTTCGCCGGAGCGCAGGTCGATCGCCACCATGCGGCCGGCATGAGAGACGGCATAGACTCGGCCACGGTCGATCACCGGAAAGCCGTCGATATCGGCGAGAGTGGCGAGCGGGGTGAGGCGGCGGGTGCGTGAGAGCGTATCCTGCCAGGCTAGCTGTCCATTGGTCGCGCGCAGCGCAAAAAGTTCACCCGACGACAACCCGATCACCACCGTATCACCGGACACCGCTGCGGTCGCCGCGCCCAGCAGGCTGGCATCTTCCGGCAGTCCAGCCTGCGTCCAGAGCATCTCGCCGGTCTTGGTCGAAAGCGCGACGATCTGATTATCGAGGGTGACGGCGAAGATCCGACCGCCGGCAACGGCCGGCGCGCCGCGCAAGGGGATCAGGCCATCATGACGCCAGCGTTCTTCGCCGCTTTGAGCATCGAAGGCAACCAGCAGGCCGAAGCCGGTTGCCGCGAAGACGAGTCCATCAGCATAGGCGACCCCGCCACCGAAACCGAGCTTGGCCTTTTCCTTCTTCGGCTTGAGCGAGCGGTGCCACAGCGTGCGGCCATTGCGGGCGTCAATCGCGATTACGGTGCCGCGATGATCGATCAGAAAGATGCGGCCGTCGGCGACCACCGGCGGGCTGAGATGGAGCATCAGATCGCCGGCGCTGCTCGCCACCCGGCGGCGCCAGGCTTCGTGCAGATCGGCGGGCAGGGCGACGTGATACATGGCGTTGGTGCTGCTGCCGCCGGCCACCGGCCAATCGGGATTGCGCCACGGCGGGGGGAGGGTGACGCGGACATCCGTCAGCGCGGAATCCGGCGTGAGGTTGCGATCGAAGGTCAAGACCGCGATCCGCTCGCGCTTTTCCGGT
>RFIU01000090.1 GCA_003695555.1 Alphaproteobacteria bacterium | reverse complement strand
GTTCATGATCCGCGTCGATGTGCGACCCGGTGTCGATCCGGCGGTGGTCGAAAAGCGACTTGATGAACTGCTTTCTGAATTTCTGGCCAAACAGATTTCCAAGGACGAGCTGGAACGCGCTCAGACCCGCATCGTCGCCTCCAACATCCGGGGGCTGGAAAAGGTCGGCGGGTTTTCCGGCAAGGCGGTGACCCTGGCTCAGGGCGAGCTCTATGCCGGTGATCCGGGTTTCATCCGCAAGGAACTGGAATGGGTCGCGGCGGCAACCCCGAAGGAAATCCACGAGGTCGCCCGCGACTGGCTCGGTCGTGGCAGTGTTCGGCTTCTCGTCACGCCTTTCCCGAAGCTCGCAGCCGCGGGCAAGGGCATCGATCGCTCCAAGGGCCTGCCGAAGGTGGGCGACACACCGGATCTCGATTTCCCCGCTATCGTCGAGGATCATCTCTCGAACGGATTGCGTGTCGTTCTGGCCGAACGCCATGCGGTGCCGATCGTGCAGGTCGCCCTTCAGTTCGATGCCGGCTACGCCGCCGACTCGCTCGGCAAGCTGGGTGTCGCCTCGATGACCCTCGACATGCTGGACGAGGGAACGAAGAAACGTACCGGCGAACAGATCGCCAAGGAGGCCGAGCGGCTCGGTGCGCAGATTTCGACGGGGTCCGATCTCGACACTTCGACCGTCAGCCTCAATGCGATCACCACCAATCTTGACAAGTCGCTCGATCTCTTCGCCGACGTCGTGCGGCATCCGCGCTTCGCGAAGGAGGATCTCGAACGCCTGAAGGTGCGGCGCATCGCCGGGATCCAGCAGGAGCAGAACCAGCCGATCGCCATCGCCCTGCGGCAGCTTCCGCCGCTGCTTTATGGCAAGGGGCATGCCTATGGCATTCCCTTCACGGGGTCGGGCACGATTCCCTCAGTCAAGGGAATCACGCGCGAAGACCTCGTCGCCTTCCAGAAGGCCTGGCTGCGTCCCGACAATGCCACCGTCTTCGTCGTCGGCGATACGACAATGGCCAAGATCAAGCCGCTGCTCGAGAAGTATTTCGGCGATTGGAAGGCGCCCGAGACTCCGCTGGAGCACAAGAACATCGCGCGTGTCGAGGGACCGAAAAAGAGCCGGATCATCATCATCGACCGGCCCGGTTCG
Source organism: Alphaproteobacteria bacterium (assembly GCA_003695555.1). Classification (GTDB taxonomy): domain Bacteria; phylum Pseudomonadota; class Alphaproteobacteria; order Sphingomonadales; family Rhodothalassiaceae; genus J084. The sequence continues at coordinate 7,877 of RFIU01000090.1, read as the reverse complement.
CCGCAGTCGCTGATCCTTGCCGGTCATCTGGCCCCGCCGACGGGTGATCCCGACAATATCGCACTCGGTGCGGCCAATGAGATCCTCGGCGGTGCCTTCACGGCACGCATCAACATGGACCTGCGCGAAGACAAGGGCTGGTCATACGGCGCCTACAGCTTCATGCAGGGCGCCCGCGGCCAGCGGCCCTTCCTGATCTATGCGCCCGTGCAGACGGACAAGACCGCGCAGTCGGTCAAGCAGCTGATCCTGGACCTGAACGAGTTCCTCGGCGACAAGCCGCCGAGCGAGGAAGAGCTCGATCGGGTGATCAAGAACAACACCCGTTCGCTTCCCGGGCGGTTCGAGACGTCGGCTGCGGTATTGGGTGCGGTGCTCGCCAATGCCCGTTTCGGCCGCCCCCTCAACTATCAGGAACAGCTGAAGGAACTTTATGGCGCACTCGATCTCGCCAAGGTCCGTGCCGCCGGCCGACGGCTGGTTCATCCCGACCGGCTGATCTGGCTGATCGTCGGCGACAAGGCGAAGATCGCCGACGATCTGAAGAAGCTCGACATCGCGACGATCGAAGAAGCATCCGCCGCCCGCTAATCGGACCGGCGTGAAGTCGTCATGAAAAAACCACGACGGGCGAGGGGGAAACGCATGATTTCCTTCTCGCCCGTTCTGACTGTCTGTCATCAGAATCATCCTGGGCGACCATCGGTACGAAGTGGCGATGGCGACCCGATGACATCCCTTAATCCATAAGCCTGGTGCCCGGCATCAACGTATTTCCAGCCACGTCTTTTCTGCAACAGTGCGGCCTCCAGGGTCCATCATGTGATCCAACTTCAGTGAATATAGCGCTCGGAGGGAACCGGGGGCTAAGGCTTCATGGATTCCTAAGTGCGGATTTGCGAGGCTCAGCGCGAAGTTCGGAAGTCCGAATTCTCTAACACCTTGTGACGAGGGGCGGCCAGAAGAGGATGCTGCCAGTCCCATCTGCCGAATTCTCCAACATCTGGTGACGAGCTGCGGCCGGAAGAGGGTGCATGCGTAACGAACCTGTCAATCCTATCTGACGACTGTATGACCATGTGACACAAGACGCATAATGTATATTATGTAAAAAGATTATACTCTATCATGACATTCCCCTTTGATAACTTCCCCTGGATACCAGGCCATTGACCGGGTCGGCGTATTATCCGAAAAAAATAGATGAAGAATCACGGTTCAGGAGAGTTTCATGCCTCATATCGCCCCCTTGCCGCGCGATGCCGTTCCGGAATTCAAGGAACGTTTCGAACATTATGAAAAGACACGCGGTTTCGTTCCGAACAGCATCCTGACCATGGCCCGACGGCCGGCCATTGCGCAGGCCTTCATGGAACTCAATCAGGCAGTACTTTATGAAGGCACGGTGCCGGAAGAGTTGAAGATGCTGGTCAGCCTGATCTCCTCACAGGCTTCAGGGTGCCGCTATTGTCAGGCGCACATGGCCAATCTCTCTGCAATCTATCACGCCTCACGCGAGAAGATCGCCGCCGTCTGGGAATATGAGACGAGCCCATTGTTCAGCGAGGCGGAGCGTGCGGCTCTCCGCCTTGCCCACAAGGCATCCCTGGTACCCAATCAGACATCGGAAGAGGATTTCGCCGCGCTGCGGCAACACTTCGAGGATGGCGAGATCGTGGAGATCGTCGCGACTATAGCATTGTTCGGCTACCTCAATCGCTGGAACGACACGATGGCGACCGAACTGGAAGAGCGACCCGAGCGGGTGGCGCGGGACACGCTCGCCCCCGTCGGTTGGGAAGCCGGCAAGCACGGGGGGTAGAAAGCCGTGACCCAACCCCCGGCGATCCACTGCATCGGTCGATCGCGGGGTCGAAACGGTTCCTTCAGAAACAAAGAAACAAACAGCCCGAAACCTGCCATCATCCCCCGCATGTTGCCGGCGGTGTCCCGTCATTGACGATCCGATCCAGCGCCCCATAGCGCGGTCGGAACAGGGCCTGATGATAAAGGTCCCGGGAAGCCACGATGCCATTGCCGGCGAACAGCGGTGCATAGTTGTAATAGATCTCGGCCACCACCAGGGTGTCACCGGGTGCGAGCACGAGGCCTGCCGGAAGCGCCACTTGCTTGCTGCCGGGTCCACCGTAGCGGCTGGAACGGGCGAGACTGCCGCTGCAGCGCTGCCAGCGCACGGTATTGCCGAAGCGGGAATCTCCCTGCAGTCCGGTGAGGATCAGGCGGGCACGACTGTCGAAGGGAAATGGACTGACGACATCATCAAGGGCGGCGAGGATATCGCTGACCTGCCCTTCGCTCAGCGCATCTTCGGTCTGGGCCGCGATATCGGCGGCCAGGCTCGCGGCGGCCTGCATCTTCTGATGCGCCAGGATGAACCGACCAAGCTCCAGCGCACCGAACAGGATCAGGATGAACAGCGGGATCATCAGGGCCGTCTCGACGACGACGGCGCCTTCTTCTCCTTCCCGAAATTTCCGCCAGAAGCGCGGCACACGCGAGAATCGCTTCATCTGAACCGTCCGGAACCTTCCCACAGATGGCTTCATGACCGGTCCACTTCTTCCCGTCTCTTGGTCAGCCGCAGATCTCGATCGCCCCGCCGTTCGCCCCCTCTTGAACCAGACTGAAGGGCTCGTTGCGCACGGCAGTGGAAGCGGACAGCGTGATTGCGGGGTCGCTGCGGCCGAGAAGATGAACGAAAAACGGCGTCATCGGCATCAGTCTTACCTGCGCCTGATAGACGACGACATCCCCAGCGCCGCCCAGACCGCTACGCGCCATGTCGGCATCCCAAAGACCGTTCTGATTGACATCGGTAAAGCATTCGCCGGCATCATAGACGCCATTGCCATTGGCATCCGAAAACGGCTCGGGCTCACCGATATCGGAAAAACGGCCATAGACGCGGGTGGTGATCACCACTTCACCATCAAGCGCAAAGGGCGCCATGGCATCCAGGATGCGCTGGCGAACATACTGGTCGCGACTGCCCGCCGACGGCACATAGCCGGTAATGCCGCGTCGCGCCGCCTCGCGAACCGCTCCTTCGAGGGAAGCGTCGGCGAAGGCGACATAGGAAAAGTCGAGAATGGCAAGCGTGAAGCTTGCCAGCAGCGGGAAGACGAGAGCGAATTCAACGATCGCGCCCCCCTCCTGCGCGCCACAGAACCGCTTCAGAAATTGCTCGGCCCTCATTCTTTCCGCCCTTCATTGCCGATTGCCGAAGGGATAGGTCCCTGCTTTCCATTTCTACCCCCTTCGCCGTCAATAAAGCGTAACGGAATGAATAAGATTTTTCCTTCATTCTCAATTCATTGATCCCAGTCATTGAGGGAGCGTTAAAAAATCCCGTGCGAAGCTGTGAAAACGGGAAGATGCAGATGGTCCATTCACAGGGGACCGTCAGCGAAAAAGATCCCTGCAGCTTCGAAGCGGGAGGCGAGCATGAGCAAGGCGAGCGCACACCGACGAAACCGGCATCGTCCATGCACCCCCAACCGCACGAACGGGAAGTTCGGGCGTTTCCTTGCCGACCAGCGCGGCGCTGCGCTGACCTGGATGGCAGTCGCGCTGGTGCCGATGCTGCTGGCCTTCGGGGTGGCGGCCGATATAGCGCGCGGCTATCTTTTCCGCTCGACCCTTTCCAATGCGCTCGATGCGGCAGCCCTGGCCGGCGGCCGGATCTTCAACGATCCTCGACGCGATGACGAGATCCGCACCTATTTTCGGGCGAATTTCCCCGATGGCTACATGGGGGCGAGCGTCGATCCGGTGTCGATCTCGGTAATCGCCGAACCCGGTGAGCCCGAGCGGCTGAAGGTTTCGACCTCGGCACGCCTGCCCTCGCTGTTCATGCGCCTGGCGGGCGTTGAGGAATTTTCGGTCTCTGCCGAAGCGGAAGTCACCCGGGCGAACACCGGTCTGCAACTGGTGATGGTTCTGGACGTTACCGGGTCGATGCGTTGGGGAGGCAAGATCCAGGCCCTGCGCAAGGCGAGCAAGGATCTCGTCGATATTCTCTATGGACAGGCGACGAGCAATGACAAGATTTCGGTCGCCGTGGTGCCCTATTCGCAGGCGGTCAATGTCGGCGATCTCGGTGACAAATTCATCGACTGGTCGCATATCCCGCCCGAGCTGCGTTCGCAGGGAAAAGACGGCCGTCGCTGGTCGGGATGCGTGCAGGCGCGTTCGACGCCGGGCGTGCTTTCGGATGATCCGGCGGTGCTGGAGGCGGATGCCTATGACACCAATCTTGCACCCGTCTCGATCGGCGGCAAGTGGAAGCCCTATATCTACCCCCATTGGTACGACAATCCCTACCGGCAACTGCCCTTCCCGCTTGCCGATCAGAATCCGCTCGATCCCGGCTCGATCGCTCCCGCGCCATTGCCCGGCGTCTCGAATGAACAGGCCTATCGCGCCGGAAAGGGACCCAAGGGCGAACAGTGGCGCCTGCCTGCGTTCGGATATGGCCCCAATCTCTTTTGCCCTTCGCGGCTTCTCCCCTTCACCAGCAACAAGACCGTGCTGAAGAACTATCTGGATGTGAATCTCAATCCGGCAGGCTGGACGATCGGCAATCTCGGGCTGGTCTGGGGCTGGCGGATTCTCGATCCTGAACCGCCTTTTGCCAATACGGTGCCCTGGAATGACCCGCAGACCGCGAAGGCGCTGGTGATGATGACCGACGGCGTCAATGAGATCGGTTCGCAAACCTATACGGCCTACGGCCGGCTGCCCTGGAACCGGCTCGGCGTCACCACGCCCGCGAAAGCGGTGGATGAATTCAACAAGCGGATCCGCAAGATCTGTCACGCGATGAAGGCCGGTGGCGTGAACGGCAAGGACCGGGTCGAGGTCTATACCGTGCTGTTCGGCTATGTCGCCACCTCTTCCAGTCAGTCCGCCAAGGACCTGCGCGCGATCTATCGCGAATGCGCCTCGCGCGACGCGAATTTCTTCCTCGCGCCGACCAATGCGGACCTTGCCGCCGCCTTCTCGACAATCGGCAATGATCTCGCCAATCTGCATCTGAGCCGCTAAGGGCGGGCTTTCGGCGCGCGGGCCTTCAGAGTGTGAAGGAAAGGCCGTCGAAGGCCGGTTCGACATCGGCGGGAAGCTGACCGGCGAGCGCCGCGTAATCCATATCCTGATTGAGATGGGTGAGAATCGCGCGTTCGGGCCCGACTCGCGCGATCCAGGAGAGCGTCTCTTCGAGACAGGCGTGGGTCGGGTGCGGGCGATAGCGCAGCGCATCGGCGATCCAGACCTTCACGCCCGAAAGCGCTGTGAAGCTTTCCTCGGGCAGCGCCTTGACATCGGTCGAATAGGCGAGCGGCCCGATCCGGAAGCCGAGCGAGGAAACCGGCCCATGATGCTGCAGGAACGGCAGTATTTCCAGTGACCCGACCGTGAACTCGCGAAACGGCGCAATCTCGATGGCGCGCGCGATTGGCGGATAGCCGTTCGAGCCGTCGAAGATATAGTCGAAGCGCCGGGTGATGACGTCGAGAGTCTCGCGCATGCCATAAACCGGAATCCGCTCCTTCTGGGCGGTGGCGAAACCGCGCAGATCGTCGATGCCATGCGCATGGTCGGCATGATCATGGCTGAGCAGCACGGCATCGAGCTGCGGGATGGGGTGGTCCAGAAGCTGGGCGCGAAAGTCCGGCCCGCAGTCGATGACGATGCGCGTGTCGGCCGTCTCCACCAGCAGGGAAGCGCGCCGGCGCCGGTTCCTGGGGTCATTCGGATCGCACGCCCCCCAGATACCCGGCAGGCGCGGCACGCCCGACGACGTCCCACAGCCGAGCACCGTCACCTTCATCATCCCGGCTCTCCAGCTATCGACATCGGCAAAGCGGAGACTTCCGGCGGTCGATGGCCGTCATCGCGTGCAGCCGCCGCCCTCGTGAAGAGGCGGAAGAAGTTCTCGGAGGTGGTGCGGGCCAGAGCCGCCATGGGCACACCCCGCAACTCGGCGAGAAAGCGCGCCGTGTCCGCGACATAGGCCGGTTCACAGCGTTTGCCGCGATGCGGCACCGGCGCCAGATAAGGCGCGTCGGTTTCCACCAGCAGTCGCTCGTTGGGAATTTCTTTAGCGGTTTCCTGCAGATCGCGCGCATTCTTGAAGGTGACAATGCCGGAGATCGAGATAAAGGCGCCGATCGCGACCATTTCCTTCATCAGCCGCCGGGTGCCGGTGAAGCAGTGAATGAGCAGCGGGAATTCCCGTTCCTTCATCGCCGCCGTCAGCATCGCGATGGTGTCGTCTTCCGCCTCACGGGTATGGACGATAAGCGGCAGACCGCTTTCCTGCGATGCGGCAATATGGGCGGCGAAGCTTTCCCGCTGGGCGGCGCGCGGCGCATGTTCGTAATAGTAGTCGAGCCCCGTCTCGCCGATACCGACGACGAGCGGATGGTCGAGATGCGCAAGGATCGCGTCCGGCACGCGCACACCGTTCTTTTCCGCTTCGTGCGGGTGGACGCCAACGCTCGCGAAGACGCCCGGATGTGTCTCGGCAATGGCGCAGACCTCGTCCGCCTCGGCAAGGCGGGTATTGATGGTCAGCAGATAGCCGACACCGGCATTGCGGGCGCGAGAGAGCACGCCATCGACATCTTCCCGCAGGCCCTCGTAGTTCAAATGACAGTGGCTGTCGACCAGCATCACCTCAGGCCTCCTCGTGCGTATCCTCGGCAAGGACGAGGCGCGGGAAAACGCCTTTCGGCTTCGCGATCGGCGTGCCGGGGGCGAGCCGGGTCGCCGGATCCGAAAGATGCCGGAAGTCGCGGGCATGGGACGGCACGGCGAGCTGATCGAGCAGATTCGTCATGGCATCCGGCGTGAAGGGCTGGGCAAGGATCGCAAGCCGGCGGATCGCTTCCGCCGCGCTCCACAGCACCGTGCGCATGCGCGCCGGATCCTGCTTGCGCAACACCCAGGGCTGTTCTTCCGCGACATATTGATTGGCCTTGCCGACCCGCCGCCAGAGTGCCTCGATCGCCTGATGGAAGGCCTGCCGGTCGAGCGCCGAACGCATCTCGCCCAGCGCCTCGTCCACCTGTGCGAGTAAGGCCGTATCGCCCACCTGCAAGGCGCCCGGTCCGGGAATCCGAGCCTCGCAGTTCTTGTGAATCATCGACAGCACCCGTTGGGCAAGATTGCCGAAGTCATTGGCGAGATCGGCATTCGTTCGCTCGACGAAGGCGGTGCGCGAAAAATCGCCGTCCTGACCGAAGGGCACCGCGCGCAGCAGGAAATATCGGACCGGATCGACGCCGAATTCCTCTACCAGCGCGAAGGGATCGATGACATTGCCGAGCGACTTCGAGATCTTCTCTCCCTCATTGGTCCACCAGCCGTGGGCGAAGACGCGCCGCGGCGGCTCGATCCCTGCGGCCATCAGGAAGGCCGGCCAATAGACGGCATGGAATCGCAAAATATCCTTGCCGACCATGTGCAGATCGGCGGGCCAGAAGGTCCGGAAACGCTCGCTTTGCATATCAGGATAATCGACCGCCGAGAGATAGTTGGTGAGTGCGTCGATCCACACATACATGATGTGGCCCGGGTGCCCAGGTACAGGCACGCCCCAGGAAAAGCTCGTGCGCGAGATCGAAAGATCCTTCAGCCCGCCGGCAACGAAGCTCTTCACCTCGTTCATCCGGCTGGCGGGCAGGACAAAATCGGGATGACGCTCATAGAATTCGAGCAGCGGCTGCTGCCAGTCGGACAGGCGGAAGAAGAAGCTCGGCTCCTCGACCCATTCGACCGGTGCGCCGGTCGGCGCGAGCCTTTCGCCGTTCGCGCCTTCAATCAGTTCGGATTCCTGATAGAAGGCCTCGTCG
>RFIU01000089.1 GCA_003695555.1 Alphaproteobacteria bacterium | reverse complement strand
TCGTCGGTCTCGCCGGGAAAGCCGACGATGAAGTCGCCCGAAAGCGCGATGTCGGGTCGCGCGGCGCGCAGCTTTTCGATGATCGCGAGATATTCCTCCGCCCGGTGGCGCCGGTTCATCGCCTCCAGCACCCGATCCGAGCCGGCCTGAACCGGCAGATGCAGATAGGGCATCAGCTTTTCGATCCCGCCATGGGCGGCGATGAGATCATCGTCCATGTCGCGCGGATGGCTGGTGGTGTAACGGATGCGCGCCAGTCCTTCGATCCTCGCCAGCCGGGCGATGAGGTCGGCCAGCCGGACTTCGTGCCCCCGCTCGTCGCAGCCGTGATAAGCATTGACGTTCTGGCCGAGCAGCGTCACCTCCAGGACGCCGGCATCGACGAGCCGGCGGACCTCCTCCTCGATCGCCGCTACCGGTCGCGAGGCCTCCGCCCCGCGGGTGTAGGGAACGACGCAGAAGGTGCAGAACTTGTCGCAGCCTTCCTGAACGGTGACGAAGGCGCTCGGCGCGTGAGAGCGACGGGCGGCGCGCGTTGGCAGATGAGAGAACTTGTCCTCGGCCGGGAAATCGGTCTCGACGATGCGGGCGCGTCCCAGCCTGCGACGCTCATCCACGGCGCGGTCGAGCAGCTCGGGCAGCCGGTGCCAGGCCTGCGGGCCGACCACCAGATCGACGGCCGGCGCACGCCGTTGGATTTCCTCGCCTTCGGCCTGTGCGACGCAGCCGATGACGCCGATCAGCGGCACTTCATGGCCGTCGGCGGTGTCCGGCTCTTCCTTCAGGGCGCGCAGTCGCCCGACTTCGGAATAGACCTTTTCGGCCGCCTTCTCACGAATGTGACAGGTGTTCAGCAGGATCAGTTCGGCCTCCTGCGGCTGAGCGACCGGGTGCCATCCGGCCGCCTCCAGCACTTCGGCCATCCGTTCGCTGTCGTGGACGTTCATCTGACAGCCCCAGGTGCGGATGAAGAAGCCACGGCACCTTGCTCCCTCTCGTGCGCCAGGCACGGCGGGAAAGGCATCGGGCACACTCGGCTGCTGTCCGGTTCTGCTCATCGCTGGTTCGATCCGTCTCTGTTTCCGGCGCCCGTCACTTCGGATGCGCAGGCGCGCTTGTCAAGCGCCGCCCCGTCCGGTCGTCGTCCGCTTTGCGTGCTGCGATCATGCCGGCGGCGACCAGTCGTTCACATTCGCGCGCCAGTGTCTTGCGCGATCCGGCATCGGCGAAGGTGAGGGGCGGATGCAGGCGGACCTCGGCCCGGATCGTACCCATGGCGATCAGCTCGATGACGTGCGAGAGCAGCTCCATGTCGCCGAACCAGCCGATCCGGCAGCGATCTGCACGGCTTACCGGAATGCCGTTGACATGGGTATAGACGAGACTGACCGGCTGGACCAACATCTCGGGAAACTGCTCGGCAACCGCGAACAGCGCCGATTTGAAGGGGTGGATCCCGGTGCCGTCGCTCGAGGTTCCTTCCGCGAAGAGAATCAGCGAATCGCCGCGGGCAAGGCGGGCCTGCATCTCCTTCGTCTGGTCGAGACTCGCATGGCGGCGCGTGCGATCGATGAACAGGCTGTTGGCAAGCGTGGCGCAGCGCCCGAAAATGCCCCAGCCGGCGACTTCGCGCTTGGCGATGAAGGCGGCGCGCGGCAGAACCGATCCGAGCACCAGGATGTCCAGCCAGGAAACATGATTGGACACGAACAGCACGGGCCCGCTCACTCGTTTACCGACGATTTCGACCCGCACCCCGACGAGACGGGCGATCGTCCGGTACCAGTGGGGCGGCAACCACCAGCGGCGCTGCGGTGCGAATCGCAGGACGACCGGCTGGACGGAAACGAAGATGCCCATCAGCACGAAAGCGACGGAGAGTATGAGGATCGCGCCGAGGCGACGGCGTCCGCGGGCCAGACCGCCGAGGCCGGCGAAATCGCCGTCCTGCTGTCTTGCCGTCCCGTCACGCGGGATGCGACGTGGCGCACGGGGTGCGGCCGGGGTGTCCGCCTCGCGGTCGGGAACGGTCCGATGATCGCTGGCGGAGTCCAAGGCGATGCCTTCCCCGGATGTGCGGGCGCGAGCGGTCACGAATCCGGGCGACCTGTTCCCCGGCCCTTCTTGGTCAAGGGCCGGCCATAGAGTTCGAGGCGGTGATCGACGAGTTCGAAGCCCATCTCTCTTGCGACCTCTTCCTGAAGCCGCTCGATGCGCTCATTGCGGAACTCGTGGACCTCACCCGTGACGATATCGATCAGGTGGTCATGATGCTCTTCACCGGCCGGTTCATAGCGGGCGCGGCCGTCACGGAAGTCGAGTCGTTCGAGGATGCCGGCCTCCTCGAACAAGCGAACGGTCCGATAGACGGTGGCGATCGAGATCCGCGGATCGATCGCGGTGGCGCGGCGATAGACCTCCTCGACATCCGGATGGTCGGTGGATTCGCTCAGCACCCGAGCGATGACCCGTCGCTGATCGGTCATCCGCATGCCTGCCGCCAGGCACTTGCTCTCGATCTCGGAAGGCCTGTCCTCGTTCACCCCGTCCTCTCCTTGCCAAAAGAGGCGACGGCGCGCGGAGTGATGCCGCTTTCGCCGAACCGCCTGCCGATTCCGTGCGGCAGGGATTAAACAACAAAGCACGCCGGCGGACAACCGGCGTGCTTCATCATCGGATTTCATCCACCGACCCGCATGGCCGAGCGACGGGACACAGACCGGCTGCGTGACGCGATCCGGGGCGTTCAGCCTCGGGTGCGTCGCGTGCCGAGCCCGATCTGCTTGGCGAGCCGGCGGCGCTGCTCGGCATAGTTCGGGGCGACCATCGGATAGTCGGGCGGAAGATTCCAGCGGCGACGATACTCCTCGGGCGTCATGCCGTAATGGGTCATCAGATGCCGTTTCAGCATCTTCAGCTTCTTGCCGTCCTCAAGACAGACGATATAGTCCGGCGTGACCGATTTCTTGATCGGCACCGCCGGGGTGGGCCGCTCCTCGGCAGGGGACTGTCCGCCGCTGATTTCCTGCAGTGTCTGATAGACCTTTTCGATCAGCTTGGTCACGTCGCCGACGGGGACCGAATTGTGCGAAACGTGCGAGGCGACGATGTCGGCAGTCAGGGCCAACAGGTCGCTCTTTGAAACCTTCTGTTCTTCGCTCATGGATACGTGCGCCTTTCTTGTGTTTGACCAACGGATAAGCCTTGACGATGTTTGGATCGACAGGACTTCCCGTCCCCGCCCCAAGGCCTGCGGGCGCATCCGCATGGGCCGAGAGGATGGGGAGACAGGAAAAAACCTGCCGACATGGCTGTATCGTGCCCAGCTTAGAAGGCGATCTTCATGCCGCCCTTGCCGTTACTCGTGCCGCATTCCGCCCCTCCCGGAAATCGAACCGAATGAGAGACGATACGGAAGAGATCCATATCCTAGCGGTATCAAAACTTTTCGTAAAGTTAATTGATATTCTATTCTTCTAACCTCAAGGTGCAATAAAAATAGCTTCTCTCGCCTTTACCATCATGATCTCAGGC
>RFIU01000088.1 GCA_003695555.1 Alphaproteobacteria bacterium | reverse complement strand
GTCGTGTCATGCATCATCCCTTGGCGAGCGACGGCCGAACGCCGCCGGTGGCGTGCAGCTCATGTGAACGGCTCGTCGCCCTCTTCGTCGTCGCGGGCGCAGGCCTGTTCGCGCTCCCTCGGCGCATCGTCGTTTCCGGCCAGGCCGAAGTGGCTGGCCAGCCTTTCGAGCGGATGTGGCGCGCAGCGGGCTTGCGCGCCCTCGTCGTGCGAAGCCTCTATCATCCGTTCAAGACGCACGGCCCGGCGATAGAGGCGTTCGCTTTCCTCCCACAGTTCCTGGATCGGTGCGGGCAGCAGCTCGATCGCGCCGACCGGCCCGCCGAGGCAGACCGCCTGACCTCCGAGCCTGCGCTCCGGCGTATTCGCCTCCGCCTCGTCGATCTCGCCGGCTTCCAGCGCCTTGCGGTTCATCGTCCATGCGACGACATGCATGATCCGGCTCGACATCCGCATCGTCTCGGCCGCATAGGTCGTCTGGACCGCGACCCGGTCGCCGAGTTCCTCTGGGCTGCGGGCATCCGCCACCCGTTCGTCTCCGGCGCGGGCGCGTTGGTGAATGAGCAGCCATTTCGCGCGCACGGCGAGATCGAGCGCCTCACGGTAGGTGCGCGAGATGCCGAGTGACGTGATGGGAACGATCTGTCCCGAATTCCCGTCCGCGCCGCTCTTCATGGTCCGTCCTCGCCGTCGCCTGAGTTTTCTCCCCCGGATGCGCCGCGCAAAGGGGGAAATGTCATCGTCATGGTGCCCCATGGTGCCACAGCCGGGCGTTTTCGCCAAATCCAGGGACCCGGCAAGGACCGGCGCGTGATCTTGAAATCTCTTGCAAGGCACCTAGATCGAAGTGCGCGGGGAACCTTCCGGATGCCGGTTCGGATCCGGAACGGTCCTTGCGCCGTCCGGCCCGCTAACGGGCGGACGAGACGTCGAATATCGCTCATCAGGACAAGGAGGATAGGAGACATGCGCAGTTTCGATCTGACCCCCCTGTTGCGCTCCTCGATCGGCTTCGATGACCTCTTTAGAATGACCGAATCGCTGGCCCGCACCGATCAGAGCTCGCAGGGGTATCCCCCCTACAACATCGCCAAGGTCGGCGAAGACGAATACCGCATCGAACTGGCGGTTGCCGGTTTCGCGCCCGAGGATCTCGACATCGTCGTGCAGGACCGCACCCTGACGGTGACGGGCAGGGCGAACGAGAAGGAGGATGGCGTCGAATATCTCCATCGCGGCATCGCCAAGCGTGCCTTCGAGCGGCAGTTCCGGCTCGCCGATACCGTCAAGGTGACCGGCGCGCGCTATCACGACGGTCTGCTGGTGATCGAGCTGAAGCGCGAGATTCCCGAGCACATGCGCCCGCGCAAGATCCGCATCGAGGCGAGCGGGTCGCCGACCACCATCGAGAGCCGGGCCGAAGCCGAAGAGGAGCCGGCGACGGCACGCCGCATCCCGGTGGAAAGCAAGCAAGCCGGGGACAAGGCGGCCTGAGGGCAAGGCAGTCAGCCTGGCGTGAAAAATCGAAGAAAGGGGCGGCACCCGTTCGGGCCGCCCTTTTCGTCATCTGCGTCGGATCGCGATGCCCTTGCCGGCTTCAGTCGCCGAACAGTCTGTCGATGTCGCGGGCGTGCGCGCTTTTCGCCTCAAGCACGCGGCGGGTGCGCGCGATCTCGCGCTCGAGACGGCGGATGCGCTCAGCAAGTTCGTCGCGCGACCATTCGTCAAGCGGCTCGCCCTCGACGAGATCGAGCGGGGCTGCTGCCTTCTTCGGTTCGTCCCAATCCATGCCGGTCATCTCCCGTCGGACGGCGGAGGGTCAATTCGTTCCACCTTCGCAACGAATCGTCGTCGCTCGTCTTGATTTCCTTCAATCTACACGTCAATGTCGATGAGGCCAACAAGGGAGGAAGCCGCATCCATGAAGGCGATCGAGATCCGCGAACCGGGAGGGCCGGAGGTTCTCCAGCCGGTCGAACGTCCCCGTCCGACACCCGGCCCCGGCGAAGTGCTGATCCAGGTGACTGCCGCCGGCGTCAATCGCCCGGACGTCTTCCAGCGCCTCGGCATGTATCCGCCGCCTCCCGGCGCGAGCGACCTGCCCGGCCTGGAGGTCGCCGGCACGGTCGTTGAAACGGGGCCGGAAACCCGCCGCTTTCACCCCGGCGACAAGGTCGTCGCCCTGCTTGCCGGCGGCGGTTATGCCGAATATGCGCTGGCGCCGGAAGCGACCACCCTGCCGGCGCCGAAAGGCTTGCCCCTCGAAGAGGTGGCAGGTCTGCCGGAAACCGTCTTCACCGTCTGGTCGAACGTCTTTGAACGCGCCCACCTCGACCATGGCGAATGGCTGCTGGTCCACGGCGGCGCGTCGGGTATCGGGACAACGGCGATCCAGCTGGCGAAGGCCTTCGATGCGCATGTCGTCGTCACCGCCGGATCGGAGGAAAAATGCCGGATATGCGAGGAGCTCGGCGCCGATCTGGCGATCAACTATCGGCGCGAGGATTTCGTCGAACGGGTAAAAGAGGTGACAGAAGGGCGTGGGGTCGATGTCGTGCTCGACATGGTCGGCGGCGACTACATTCCCCGCAACATCGCCTGCCTTGCCGAAGACGGCCGCCATGTCTCGATCGCCTTCCTGCGCGGACCGAAGGCGGAAGTGAACTTCGTGCCGGTGATGCGCCGGCGATTGACGCTCACCGGCTCGACCCTGCGGCCCCGTCCGCTCGCCTTCAAGGCGGCCCTGGCGCAGGAGATCGAGCGGCTGGTCTGGCCGCTGATCGAAGCGGGCCGCATTCGCCCCGTGATCGATTCGCGCTTTCCTCTGGAGCGCGCGGCCGATGCCCACCGACGGATGGAATCCGGCGAGCATGTCGGCAAGATTCTGCTGCTGGCATCCTGACGAGGCACACCCCTTTCCCCGACGCAACATGCTTGCCAGCTGTTGCCGCACCCCCTTATATGACGGCTCTATATAAGGAAGGGCGACAAGCGGGGAAACGCCATGGATAAAGATCGCAAGGCGCTGCTGGAAAGCCTGCGAATCGAGCGGGAAGAGGCGGCCCCCGGTGCCGATATGACGGGAAGCGGCCGGAAAGCCCGCTCGGCGCTGCTGATGCTAATGGCGCTGACGCTCTTCGTCGGTGGACTGGCCGTCGGACATTATCTGTGGCCGCCCTCTCCTTCCGGCAATCCGGCGGCGAAAGGACCGGCCGCCGCATCAAGCACGCCACAGCGCCAGACGAGCACGACCGTGGCGCCGGCAGAGCCGGATTCTTCCGCCCCTTCGCCATCATCAGGGCAATCGTCCCCGGCCATCATCCTCAATGCCTCCGGCTATGTCGTGCCGCGGGTCAAGGCGACCGTCTCGTCAGAGATCACCGGCCGGCTGACCGAGGTGCTGGTCGAGGAGGGCCAGCGGGTGACCGGCGGCGAGGTCGTCGCGCGTCTCGACGATACACTGGCGATGACCGCGCTCAGGCTCGCCGAGGCGCGCCTGGCCGCCGCCCGGGCCCGCATCGCCGCTCTGTCGGCACAGAGGGAAGAAGCGACGCGAGAGCTGACCCGCAAGCGAACGCTTGCCGAACGGGGCTACGCCTCAAAGGCCGATGTGACCCGCGCCGAGGCCGAACTCGGTCGTCTGAAGGCCAGCGAGAACGCAGCGACAGCCGATGCCGAAGCCGCCCGCCGTCAGCTGGACGATGCCCGCGAGCGACTGGCCAAGCATGTCATCCGCGCTCCTTTCGCCGGCATCGTGGTCGCCAAGAACGCGCAGCCGGGCGAAATCGTCTCGCCGGTTTCCGCCGGCGGCGGCTTCACCCGCACCGGCATCTGTACCATCGTCGACATGTCCAGTCTCGAAATAGAGGTCGATGTCGCAGAGGCCCATATCGCCCGCATTCAGCCCGGCCAGCGGGCCGAGGCGCGGCTCGATGCCTATCCCGACTGGCCAATTCCGGCGCATGTGGTCGCCGTCATCCCGACCGCCGACCGGGCGAAGGCGACGGTGCGCGTGCGGCTGGCACTTGATGAGCGGGACGCGCGCATCCTGCCTGACATGGGAGTCAACGTCGCCTTCTTCCCGACGGGAGGGTGAATGTCGCTTTCTTCCTGACAAAAGGGGAAGATTGACAGGAATTCCGTCACAATATATCGATCTGATATGAATGAGCAGCATGACCGGCGTTGCGCCGACACAAGCGACAGGAAAGCGACATGAGCGACAAGCAAATCCGGCTGAGCGGTATCACCAAGCGCTATCGCAAGGGTGCGCAGGTGATCGAAATCTTTCGCGATCTCGACTTCGCGGTGGCGCAAGGCGACTTTCTTGCGATCATGGGACCGTCAGGATCGGGCAAGACGACGCTGCTCAATCTGCTCGGCGGCATCGACCGGCCGTCGGCCGGCGAGATCCATTTTCGCGACACCCGCATCGACACGCTTTCCGAAGGCCGGCTGGCGCGCTGGCGGGCGGCGAATGTCGGCTTCATCTTCCAGTTCTACAATCTGATGCCGGTACTCTCAGCGGCCGAGAATGCGGAACTGCCGCTGCTGCTCACCCATCTCTCCCGCAAGGAACGCGCGAAGCGGGTGATGGCGGCGCTCCAGCTCGTCGGCATCGCCGATCGCGCCGGCCACTATCCGGACGAGCTGTCCGGCGGACAGCAGCAGCGGGTCGCGATCGCCCGTGCGATCATCGCCGACCCGGCATTGCTGCTTGCTGACGAGCCGACCGGCGATCTCGACCGCGCGACGGCCCAGGAGATCCTCGAAATCCTCCAGATGCTGAACCGCGACTTTGGCAAGACCATCGTCATGGTCACCCATGATCCCGCTGCCGCACGCTATGCCGATCATGTGCTGCATCTCGACAAGGGCGAATTCGTCGATGCCCCGCAAGAGGAGGTCGAGGCATGACGCGCTGGACACTGGTCCGTCGCAATCTCACCCGTCGCAAGCTGCGCACCGTGCTGACCATCTTCGCAGTGATGACCGCCTTCCTGCTGTTCGGACTGCTGAAGAGTCTGGAACGCACGTTGGATGCCGGCAGCGATCTTGCCGCCGCCGACCGGCTGGTGGTCATCAACAAGATCAACTTCACCCAGCCGCTGCCGATCTCCTATAT
>RFIU01000087.1 GCA_003695555.1 Alphaproteobacteria bacterium | reverse complement strand
GGCGTTATCTTTCTAGAGCAGCATGTTCAGCGGGTCTTCGATCAACCGCTTGAAAGCGGAGAGGAACTCGGCCCCGATCGCACCATCGAGAGCACGGTGATCGACCGAAAGCGTGCAGCTCATGACCGTTGCGATGGCGAGCGCGTCACCACGCACGACCGGGCGCTTCTCGCCCTGTCCCACCGCCAGAATCGCGCCTTGCGGCGGGTTGATGACAGCGGCGAATTCCTTGATCCCGTACATGCCGAGATTCGAGATCGAGAAGGTGCCGCCCTGATAATCCTCAGGCAGCAGCTTGCCGGTGCGTGCCTTATCGGCCAGCGCCTTCATCTCGCGGGCAATCTCGGCCAGACCTTTGGAATCCGCGGCGCGCACCACCGGGGTCACGAGACCTCCTTCGACCGCCACCGCCACCGAGATATCGGCACGCTTGAAGCGCAAGATCCGGTCGCCGGAGAACATCGCATTGGCGGCCGGAACCTGTTTCAAGGCGAGCGCGGATGCCCGGATGACGAAGTCGTTGACCGAAATCTTGAGCCCTTCGTCCGACAGCCGCTCGTTCAGTTCGCGGCGCACCGCGAGCAGACGATCGAGCTCGACATCGATGGTCAGATAGAAATGAGGGACCTGAGTCTTCGATTCCGTCATCCGCCGCGCGATCACCTTGCGCATCGACGAGAGCCGCAATTCCTCATATGGCACGTCCGCCGGCGGGACGAAGGCTTCCCCAGCCGGTTTCGGCACCACCGACGGCGCAGGTCCGCCAGCGATAGCGGCGGCAGGAGCACCAGCAGCAGCGGCACGCCCGGCCGCCGCCTCGACATCGGCGGCAATGATGCGTCCGTGCGGTCCGCTTCCCTTCAGGGTTTCCAGCGCGACTCCGAGCTGTGCCGCCATTCGGCGCGCCAGTGGCGAGGCGAAGATTCGCCCGCCCTGCGGTGCCGGCGTGCTCCCGCCAGCCGCGCCCCTGTTTTCTGCCGGCTGCGAAGGTCCTGGCGATGGTGCAGAGGACTTCTCCACGGCACCGATGGCGTCGTCCTGCTTGCGGGTGACACGGTGGCCGCCGATCTCGACGGCGGCGGCCGCCTTTTCCTCCTCGACTCGTTCTTCACGATGCGCACCGTCTTCCTTCGCCTTCCTCTCGCCGTCACTGCCGGCAAGCGCGCTGGAATCCTCACCCTCTTCGAGCAGAACGGCGATCGGCTGCCCGACGGGAATGTCTTCCGTGCCTTCCGGCACCAGCAGCTTTGCGATCCTGCCTTCCTCGACCGCCTCGACCTCCATCGTCGCCTTGTCGGTCTCGATCTCGGCGATCAGGTCGCCGGCCTTGACCTCGTCACCTTCCTTGACGAGCCAATGGGCAAGCGTACCCTTTTCCATCGTCGGCGAAAGCGCCGGCATGGTGATCTCGATCGGCATCGGCGTTCTACCTCCTTCACCCGTGCGTGCGCCGCGGCGCAAATGATCCGGCGGCTCAATCCCGGTAGCAGACGGCCTTCGCGGCACGAACGATGTCCTGCGCCTTAACCAGCCAGAGACGTTCGAGACTGGCGGCATAAGGCGTCGGCGTATCGGCATCCGTGCAGCGCAGAACCGGCGCGTCAAGCCAGTCGAAGGCCTCCTCCATCAGTCGTGCGGAAACTTCCGAAGCGATCGAACAGACCGGCCAGCCCTCTTCGGCGATGACGCAGCGATTGGTCTTCTTTACCGAGGCGACCAGCGTCTCGGTGTCGAGCGGGCGCAGCGTGCGCAGGTCGATCACCTCGGCCGAGATCCCTTCGCCGGCCAGCGCCTCGGCCGCCTCCAGCGCGGTGCCGACCGCGATCGAATAGGCGACGATGGTGACATCCGCACCCTCTCGCACGATCCTCGCACGCCCGATCGGCAGCACCCAGTCGTCGATCTCGGGCACATCGAAGCTGTGGCCATAGAGAATCTCGTTTTCCAGAAACACCACGGGATTGGGATCACGGGTCGCCGCCTTCAGCAGGCCCTTGGCATCGGCGGCCGACCAGGGTGCAATGACCTTCAGCCCCGGCACCGCCGCATACCAGGGCGCGTAATTCTGCGAATGCTGCGCCGCGACCCGTGCGGCGGCGCCGTTGGGACCGCGGAAGACGATCGGCACCTCGGCCTGTCCGCCGGTCATGTAGCGCTGCTTGGCGGCCGAATTGACGATGTGGTCGATCGCCTGCATGGCGAAATTGAAGGTCATGAACTCGACGATCGGCCGCAATCCGGTAAAGGCCGCGCCGACGCCGAGCCCCGCAAAGCCGTATTCGGTGATCGGCGTGTCGATGACCCGGCGCTCGCCGAATTCCTCCAGCAGTCCCTGACTGACCTTGTAGGCGCCCTGATAGCGGGCGACCTCCTCGCCCATCAGGAACACGCGTTCGTCGCGGCGCATCTCTTCGGCCATCGCATCGCGCAGCGCCTCGCGCACGGTCATCTTGCGCATTCGCGTGCCGGCCGGGATCTCGGGATCGCCACCGACATCCGCGCGGGCGGCCATGGGCGGAGCGGCGGGAGCGGACGGCTCGGACGGTGCGCTCGCAGGCGTGGGGGTGGGGG
>RFIU01000086.1 GCA_003695555.1 Alphaproteobacteria bacterium | reverse complement strand
GCCTTCTCTATGGGGACCCGACCCCCGGCTATCCCCATGGCGACGACATTCTGGCCTCGTTGAAATCTCTCCATCGCTGGAGCGGGGAGATGCTGCTGAAGACCAAAAACGGCGGCCCGCGTCTGTTCGACTGCAATGTCCAGCCCTTCTTCGATGAACAGGGGCGGCACATCGGCTATATCGGCGTCCATCGCGACGTTACTGAGCGGCGAGCCGCAGAAGATGCCCTGCGGCGCCAGGCACTGGTGATGGAGCATCTTTCGGAAGCCGTCGTCGTCACCGACGCCCAGGGGGTACCCGAAGAATTCAATGCCTGTGCGGAGCGGCTGCTGGGGCTTTCCTATCTCGGTCGGCAGCCGAAGGCGGTGCGTGAACGACTGGAGCTGATCGCCCGCACCGTCCTGCTCGAGGGACGCTATGAGGGACTTTACAGCTTCACCGACGAACTCGGCGAAGAGGTGCACATAGATGCGGTCGGCGTCGCCCTGGCGACACGACCGGGCGCGTCTCCCTCGATCGTCTCCGTCCACCGCGACATTACCGAGCGTGTCCGCCAGGAACGCGAGCAGAAGGCGCTTCAGGAACAGATGGAACGTTGGAAGCGGCTGGAAACATTGGGGCGGCTGGCCGGCGGCATGGCCCACGACTTCAACAATGTGCTGACCCCGATCATCGGCTATGCACATCTCGTGCTGCATCAGCTCGAGCCCGACAGCCGCGCCGCCGAGGACATGAAGCGGGTCATCGACGGCATGGAAACCGCTCGCGACATGGTGCGCAACATTCTCACCTTCGGCCAGCGGGTGGGGATGAAACGTCGCCCGATCAGCTTCGACCGGACGATCGACAATGCCATCGACATTCTCGCCGGCATGCTGCCCGACAACATCCGGGTACGGCGCTCACTCGACTGTCCGGGGGCGACGGTCTTCGGCAACAGCACCCAGCTGCATCAGATCGTCATGAACCTTTGCACCAACGCTGCCCAGGCGATGCCCGATGGGGGCGAAATCCGCATTTCCACCGATCGCGGCGGCGACTGGGAAGCCCGCAAGCGTGAATACGATCTGCCGGAAGGCGCGCATGTCCGTCTCGTCGTCGAGGATGACGGATGCGGCATTCCCACCGACGAGATCGAGCACATCTTCGAGCCCTTCTACACCACCAAGCCGAAGGGCAAGGGGACCGGACTCGGCCTTTCGGTCGTTCATGGCATCGTCCGCAGTCACGGCGGGGCGATCACGGTTCACAGCGAACCGGGCGTCGGAACCCGTTTCGAGGTCTATCTGCCGCTTGCCCGCGAAGGGGCGCTAGGGCTGGCGGAGGACGAAGCCGGCGCGCCCGACCAGGAAGCCCCTCGGCCCGAGGCGTCCGGGCGGCGAGTCCTCGTCGTCGATGACGAAGAGGACGTCCGCGAGATGCTCTCGCGTCTGCTGGAGGAACAGGGCTACCGGGTCGAAACGGCGCCTCATGGCCGTGCCGCTCTGGAGGCGATGGAACAGCACCTGCCCGATCTGCTGATCAGCGATCGAACGATGCCGGAAATGGATGGCGAGATACTTGCCCGCACCGCCCGGCAACGATGGCCCGACCTGCCGATCATCCTGATGAGCGGCATGATCGATGCCGAGATGATCCGTCACTACCGAGATTGGGGCGCGGCGACGATTCTCGCCAAACCGATACTGCCGGGCGAACTTCACCGGGCGATCAGGGCTGCCTTGTCCTGCGTCACGTCGGAGAACGCGCAGCGTCATGCCGGATGACCCGGTTTGCAGAAGGAGCCTGATCGAGCGAGAGGGAGATGGGGCTGAGCAGAGTGCAGAGGAAACGGAACCAATGATGCCTTGCTTCGTTGTCATCGAGATGAATTCACCAGGACGGGAACCGACCGCCGGACAGGCCGGCCACGGCCGGTGGGGTGTCAAGCACGTGATCGGATGAGGGGCCAACGAGGGGAAGAGGAATGACGAATTCAACGCAAACCCTGGCGACCACACAGATGCCGGATGGGCAAAAAGAGGAAAGAAGCAGTCCGCGGGTTCTCGTCGTCGAGGACGACATCGACATTCAGTCACTCGTCAAACGCTGTCTGGAAGATGAGGGCTTCGAGGTCTGGGCAGCGGTCACCGGTGCGGATGCTTTGGCGATGGCCGATCGTCTGGAATTCGACATTGCCGTCGTCGATCTGCGCCTGCCCGATGTCGATGGCATGCTGCTGGTCCGTCAGTTTTCCGAGCGGCTGCAACTGCCGATCATCGTTCTTTCCGGCCTCGGCGAACCGATGCAGCGGGTGGAGGGCCTGGAAGCCGGCGCCGACGACTATCTTGCCAAGCCGTTCGAGCCGCGTGAGCTCGTGGCACGCCTGCATGCGGTGCTGCGGGCCCGCCGCCAAGCCTCGCTGAGGCATCTGTCTCCTTCCGGAAGAATTCGCCTTGACGGCTATGTGGTGGACATGAAGCGCCATGTCGTGCGCGATCCTAAGGGGCGTGAAATCGACCTGTCGGATTCCGAATTCAAATTGCTTCGGGTTCTGGCAGAACACCCGAATCAGGTGCTGTCGCGTGAACGGATCCTGCAGCTGACCCATGCGCCCGATGAAGAGGCGACCGTGCGTTCGGTCGATATACAGGTCACCCGCTTGCGCAAGAAGCTCGAGCAGGACCCTTCCCGTCCCCGCCTGATCCGTACGGTTCGGCGCGCCGGCTACATGCTTGTCGCCGACAGGATCGAGCCGGCCTGAGAACGCGCCCTGAGACGCCGACTCATGACCGGCCGCCTTTGAGCGGTCTTCGGCCTTCGGCCTTTTTGTACGGGAGAAATCACGTGAATCACGCCGGCCGACAGTCCGCGGGCCGGACCGCCCGACGGTCACCCTTGGCGGGGGAGCGTGCGAATATCGGCTGTTCCGGCAAGAGCCGCCGCAGCACCATCCCAAAAAGAGAAGACCCGGAGGGCGATGGGGGGCAACCCTCCGGGTCTCTCCGTGAAGCGCCCACAGGCGCTCACATCTCGCACGTTTAGATGAGGTGCTCTTTTCTTATAGCGAATATCGATCCGGTCAGGCAAGAAAAATTTCTATATATTTCAAGTTTTCCTCCCTTCATCTTCCGCCCCCTCCTAAGCCGCAGGTCGATGCGGAGCGAAAAAATCGTCTGCCGCTCGTGTCCCTGTCCCGGTCGTGGTTACATCGACGATCCGGGGGCTGTGGCCAGAAGGCACGGATGAACACCCGACTTACTCGTCTTCCTGAAGGTCCCGATCGAAGACCATGAATTCGTAACGGATCGAATGGCGGACAAGTGCCCTGTAGATCTCGGCGATCGCCTCTTCGACCTCGGGCGGTGCGCCGGCCGACTTCGCCCGATCGCAGACATGGGCAAGCACCTCGCGGATCCGCGCCTGGTCATGAATGCGTGCGCGATCGCCCTTGATGCGGGCGGCCTCTTCCATCAGCCCGAACCGGGCAACGAGGCGGGCGACGATTTCCTCATCGAGTCGATCGATACGATGGCGCAGTTCCGGCATCGTCGCGCACGAGCCGGTCACCTGGCCGCGCGAGGCGCAGGCCCGGGTGCGCCGTGACGGAATTCCGTCAGCCATGTCTTTCTCCTTGTGTCCAAGGCGGTAGCGGCAGGAGTGGGACGAGATTGTGCGACAAACCGCCCGATCCGTTGTCCTTGGCGCTTTGCTCGTCAGGCGCCTTCAGCTCCGTCGGAAGACGGCCGAGAATGAGGGCGCGCGCCCGCTCCAGGCCCTTCAGCGATGCGAGCCGTTCATAGAAACCGCCATCGCCTTCCGTCACCCCCTCGCCGGCCAGCTTGTGAGCGATCCGGGGATCCCCGGATCGCTCACAAGCTGGCCGGCGAGG
>RFIU01000085.1 GCA_003695555.1 Alphaproteobacteria bacterium | reverse complement strand
GGGTCGCACATCGACGCGGATCATGAACATGCTCGACAGCTCGAACGGTTGAACGCCGGCACTGACCCCGGTCGCGAGCTGCCTGTCATGGACGAGATCGCGATAGAGCCGCGAAGTCTTGCCGCTGCCGAGCACGACGCCCGCAACATCAAGCAGATCGGTGGCACGCTCGGTTCTTCCGGGCACCGCCCAGGCGCGATAGATGCGGGCCTGCGGGACACGGTCCTGCATGATGATGCGTGTGTCGCTCGCATGCTGCGGTATCTCGGCCTTCGGATGGACGAGCGGCGGACCCGGCGGGATGTCGCCGAAGTACTTCTCGGCCAGCGCCCTTCCCTCCTTCACACTGATGTCACCGGCCAGCACCAGGACGGCGTTGTTCGGGCCGTAGTACTGCTGGAACCAGCTCTTCACGTCCTCGAGGCTGGCAGCATTCAGGTCCTCCATCGAACCGATGGTGGTGTGATGATAGGGGTGGCCTTCGGGATAGAGCGCTGATTGAATCTCATCGAAGACCTTGCCGTAGGGGCGGTTTTCGCCCTGACGCTTTTCGTTCTGGACGACACCGCGCTGGTTGTCGAGCTTCTTCTGGTCGATCGCGCCGAGCAGATGGCCCATGCGATCGGATTCCAGGAACAGCGCCATTTCCAGCGCCGGCTTCGGCACCGTCTCGAAGTAATTGGTGCGATCGAGCCAGGTGGTGCCGTTGATGTCGGTGACCCCGACCTTCTCGAGTGGCTTGAAATACTCGTCATCGTGATGCTCGGAGCCGTTGAACATCAGATGCTCGAAGAGATGCGCGAAACCCGACTTGCCGGCCGGTTCGTTCTTCGAGCCGACGTGATACCAGACGCTGACCGCGACGATCGGCGCCTTGTGGTCCTCGTGAACGATTACCGTCAGGCCGTTCTTCAGCCGGAACTTCTCGTATGGAATCTCAAGATCG
Source organism: Alphaproteobacteria bacterium (assembly GCA_003695555.1). GTDB lineage: Bacteria > Pseudomonadota > Alphaproteobacteria > Sphingomonadales > Rhodothalassiaceae > J084. The sequence goes on along the minus strand of RFIU01000085.1, from coordinate 4,692 downwards.
GGTAGATCGGCGGCCAGCGCCGGCAGGACCGTCACCAGCACCAGCAGCACCGGCGCCAGCAGCGCCCGTGCGAAAGCGGTCGAGAATTTCATCGGGTGCCTCCCCTCCTCCTGTTCCTCGTGTCGTGAGAGCCGGCGGGTATCGACACGCCTTGTCCTCGCAGCGTGTGCGTTCCAACACTGCCGCCGGTCGAGCGATCCTGCACCGGAAGTTCCGCCTTTCGCAAGACCTGCACACGAAAATGTGAATGAAGATGAGCGAAAGTTGAGGAACGAAAACGGCCACCGCCACCTTCAGCCGCCATCCCTAGGGCCTCTAGGTGTCGGCGGCGGGCGCCGGCGCGTTTTTCTTTTTGCTGCCGTCGCTTTCTTGCCGCCCGCGCCGGGGCTTGCGGCTTCCGTCGCATCCTTGCCGCTCGTACCGTTTCCTTGCCGCCGGTGCTGTTTTCCGAGTGGATGAGCAGCAGTAGTTCAGTTCTGTTCACACGGCATCCGGCTGCGCTTCCGGCGCGGCGCGGCGGAAAGGCTCGAGTGCGAGGCAGTTCGCCTCGATCCGGCAGATGGTCGGAAAGTCGTCGAGCGGCACCTTGAAGCGGTGGGCATTGTAGAGCTGCGGGATCAGGAAGCAGTCGGCATAGCCCGGCCGGTCACCATGGCAGAAGTCGCCGCTTCGCCCGTCGGCCGCCAGAAGCTGTTCGAGCGCCACGAATCCTTCACGAATCCAGTGCGCGTACCAGCGGCTGCGGGGTTCCTCGTCAAGGCCGAGTTCGTTCTTCAGATACTTGAGCACGCGCAGATTGTTCAGCGGGTGGATGTCGCAGGCGATGGCGTCCGCGATCTGCCGGACCCGCGCACGTGCGGCCGGCTCGTCGGGCAGCAGGGGCGGAACGGGCCGGATCTCTTCGAGATACTCGAGGATCGCGATCGACTGCCCGATCGACCGGTCCTCATCGACGAGGGTCGGCACCAGCCCCTGCGGATTGCGCGCGCGGTAATCGTCGGCGGTCTGCTCGTTCTTTACCAGATGGACGGGGCGGATTTCGTAGTCGAGCCCTTTCAGATTGAGCGCGATGCGCACACGGTACGCCGCTGACGATCGAAAATAGCTGTAGAGAATCAGGCTCATGAGCGCATTCCTTGAACCTTGAGCGAGGATGACCTGCTGATCAATCCCCGCTCATGCAGCCTCGTCGGGCCCCGCATAGGGAACGACGGTCTGTTCGATGGCGCCGAAGAGGCTGTCGCCGGCCTCATCGATCATCTCGATGCGCACGGTATCGCCATAGCGCATGAATGGTGTCTTCATCTCGCCGGTCAGGATCTTCTCGATCATCCGCAGTTCCGCGATGCAGCTGTAGCCGACGCCGCCTTCGGCGATCGGCCGACCCGGCCCGCCGTCCGCATCGCGGTTGGAGACGGTGCCGGAGCCGATGATGCTGCCCGCGCCGAGCGGGCGGGTCTTCGCCGCATGAGCAATGAGGCGAGGAAAGTCGAAGGTCATGTCCACGCCCGCGTCCGGACAGCCGAATAGCTCGCCATTGAGCCAGGACCTGAGCGGCAGATGGACCTTCCCGCCGTCCCAGGCATCGCCCAGCTCGTCGGGGGTCAGCGCCACGGCCGAGAAGGCCGATGACGGCTTCGACTGGAAGAAGCCGAAGCCCTTGGCGAGCTCGGCCGGGATCAGATTGCGCAAAGAGACGTCGTTGACCAGCATCAGCAGCTTGATGTGGCGGGCGGCCTCTTCCACCGAAATCCCCATCGGCACGTCGTCGGTGATCACCGCGATCTCGGCCTCAAAATCGACACCCCAGTCGATGTCGGCGACCGGGATGTCGTCGTGCGGGCCCAGGAAGGAGTCGGAGCCGCCCTGATACATCAGCGGATCCTCCCAGAAGCTCGGCGGCATCTCCGCACCGCGGGCCTTGCGCACCAGTTCCACATGATTGACATAGGCCGAACCGTCCGCCCACTGATAGGCGCGCGGCAGCGGCGAGGCGCAGGCCAGCTCATCGAAGGCCTCGCCTTCGATTTCGCCCGTATCGAGCGCTTCCCAGCGATCCTGAAGACGGGGGGCGAGTTCCTCCCAGCGGTCCAGCGCCGCCTGCAGGTTCGGCACGATATCACCCGCGCGCGCCATGCGGTTGAGGCGGCGACTGACCACCACTAGTTCGCCGTCGCGTCCGTTCTTCAGGCTGGCAAGCTTCATCGCTTCCTCTCCACTTGTCATCGTTCCCATGCCCGCGGGCCGCAAAGCGGATGTTCCGCTCGCTCCCTTTCACCTCATGCCGGCACTACCTGCTGTTCGATGGTGCCGAACAGGCTTTCCCCCGTTTCATCGCACATCTCGATCCGGATCGCATCCCCATGTCGCAGGAAGGGGGTGTGCATGTCGCCGGTAAGAATCTTTTCCGCCATGCGTTGCTCTGCTATGCAGCTGAAGCCGACGCCGCCTTCGGCGATTGGCCGGCCCAGCCTGCCACCCGCGCTCGCGTTCGAGACGGTGCCGAGGCCGAAAATGCTGCCCGCGCTTAGTGGCCGGGTCTTCGCCGCAAAGGCGATCAGTTCCGGAAAGCCGAAATCGGCACCACCGCCCGCGTCGGGACAGCCGAAGAGCTTGCCATTAAGCCAGGATCTGAGCGGCAGATGGACCTTCCCACCGTCCCAGGCCTCGCCCAGCTCGTCGGGGGTGAGCGCGATGGGTGAGAAGGCCGATGACGGCTTTGACTGAAAGAAGCCGAAGCCCTTGGCGAGCTCTGCAGGGATCAGATTGCGCAGCGAGACGTCGTTGACCAGCATCAGCAGCCTGATGTGGCGGCCGGCCTCTTCCACTAAAACCCCCATCGGCACGTCATCGGTGACGACCGCGATCTCAGCCTCAAAATCGACACCCCAGTCGATATCGGCGACCGGGATGTCCTCGCGCGGGCCCAGGAAGGAGTCGGAGCCGCCCTGATAGATCAGCGGATTGTCTTGGCTGTGGGGGCGGATCGTCTCGTCCCCGCGAAATCGGCGCAGCAGTTCAACATGATGGCCGTAGGCGGCCCCATCCACCCACTGAAAGGCGCGCGGCAGGGGCGAGGCACATGCTGCCTCATCGAAGATCTCGCCTTCGATCTCGCCGGCGTTCAGGGCATCCGACAGCTCGGCAAGCAATGGGGCGCTGCGCTCCCAGTCGTCCAGCGCGGCCTGGAGCGTCGGGGCGATGTCCTCGGCGGCGGCCATCCGGTCGAGCCGTCGGCTGACCACCACCAGCCGGCCGTCGCGTCCCTCCTTCAGGCTGGCGAGCTTCACCCGCGCAACTCCGCATACGCCATCTTTTGGCCGTTCCCCCTACTCGGCCGCCTGCGGGTAGCGCGCACGCCCACCCCAGGACAGCCAGTAGTCCTGCCATTCCACCGCTTCGGCGGCTTGCGTGATCTCGAGTGCGTCTCGAGTGTCGATCATCACCGCCACCTCGTCGGTTTCCTTGCGGGCATGTTTCTGCCCTGCCTCGAAGGCCTTCGGATGGGGCCCGTGCGGAAAGCCGCAAGGGTGCAGGGTCGTCATGCCGGGCCGGATATTGTCGCGGCTGAAGAACTGGCCGCGGTGATAGAAGATGAACTCGTCGTAATCGTCGTTGGAATGATAGAAGGGCACCTTCAGCGCACCGGGATCCGACTCGATCGGCCGCGGTACGAAGGTGCAGACGACGAAGCGGTTGGCGATGAAGGTCGAATGCGCCGAGGGCGGCAGGTGATAACGGTGACTCATCAGCGGTCGGATGTCGCGCCAATTCAGCTTCACCGGCGCGAGATCGCCCTTCCAGCCCACCGCGTCCAGCGGATTGAAGGGATAGGTGATGGTGGAAAGCCTGCCGCGCTTCCTTACCACGACGCGCCATTGACGCTGTTCCGTCTGTTGGGCCTGGAATGCCTCATCCAGCTTCGGAGTCTCCAGACAGGCGGGATCGAAGATCGCATGCGGGCCGACGAGGCCGCGATCGGGGAGCAGATAGGCGGAATTCGTCGCTTCCACCAGCAGCATACGGGTCGCTGCTGAGGGTTCGAGCCGCCACATGGTGCCGCGCGGCAGGACCAGATAGTCGCCTTCGCGATAGCCAATGCGGCCGAAGTCGCAGAACAGATCGCCCTCGCCTTCGTGCACGAACAGCAGCTCGTCGCCGTCACCGTTGCGGACCAGATGATCCATCTTATCCGCCGTCGCCCAGAAGCGGATCCGGACATGGGCATTGACCAGCAGATCGGGGGCGGCAAACGGCGAGCCCATGTCACCTTCGAGTCTGTTGAAGTCGAAGGCGTGGGGCTTCAAGGGCCCCTCGAAATCGATCCAGTCGGTCGGCGGGTGGGCATGATAGATGTGCGTTGCAGGGCCGAAGAAGCCTTCGCGGCCCATCTCGCGCTCGAAAGTTCCCTCCGGCAGATCGCAATGCGCCTGCCGCGATGCGATTCCCTCGCGCCTTGGAAAGCTCAGCCATTTGCGCATCGCTCTTCTCCCTCTCCTCACCTACCCTTCCGTCCGTCTTTTCTGGCGATTCTGGCGACCGTTCCGACGGACGATGTGCGCCGAACCGCTCAGGCCTTCACCTCTTCCGGTTTCAGATAACCGCGCCGGATTTGGTCCTCTTCAATTGATTCGAAGAGCGCCTGGAAATTGCCCTCGCCGAAGCCCTTGTTGCCTTTGCGCTGAATGATCT
>RFIU01000084.1 GCA_003695555.1 Alphaproteobacteria bacterium | reverse complement strand
TCAATGACCATCTGGCCGATGCCTACTGGACGGTCGGCCGTCGGCGCGAAGCACGTTTCCAATGGGCCCATGCGCTGGCGCTGGGTCCGGATCCGGATGTGCGCGAACGGGCGCAGGCGAAGCTTCGCCTCGGCCTGGAGCGGGTCTCCGGCCAACTTGCGCTGACCCTGGATGAGCATGCCGTCAGGGGCGACAGGAAGGCCGGGAAAACCGGACCATGAAAGTCGTTCGGGAAACGGCCCCCGCCAAGCTGAACCTTTTCCTGCATCTCATCGGGCGGCGCGACGATGGCTATCACGAGATCGATAGCCTGTTCGTCTTCCTTGATCTTGCCGACACGCTGGAGGCAAGGCCGTACGTCAATGACGGGCGGGCAGAGCATAAGGACCGCCTGCGCATTTCCGGCCCTTGGGCCGCGTTTCTGGATCCGCCTTGCGAGGTCTCCGACAATCTCATTCTGCGCGCCCTGGACGAGTTCCGTTCCCGTATTGCACCGCTGCCGCCGCTCGATTTGAATCTGCACAAGCGCATTCCGGTGGCAGCCGGCCTCGGCGGCGGGTCGGCGGATGCCGCGGCCGCCTTGAGGATTGCGGCTCGGCTGACAGATACGCATTTGGACGGGCAGACAATGGCAGACTTGGCGCTTGCGCTCGGTGCCGATGTGCCGGCCTGTCTGGCAAACACGCCGCAATGGATCGGCGGCATCGGCGAGCACCGCCGTCCGGTCCGTCTGCCCCGCGTCCTGTCAGCGGCGGGCGTACTGCTCGTCAATCCACGCTGTCCGGTGAACACGGCGGCGGTCTTTGGTCGGTTTCGCGATTCCGGTGCCGCCTTTCGTCCACCGCTGACGGCGATGCCATGGCAGGGGGCGACTGATGAGAATGTCCTTTCGGCTCTCGCCCGGATGACCTTCAATGATCTGGAAATGCCGGCGGTCGAGGTGGCGCCTGAAGTCGGCGAAGTACTTGCCGAACTTCGCCGGCCGGAACTCGGTGCCCGCCTCGCTCGGATGAGCGGCAGCGGGGGCACCTGTTTCGCTCTGTTCGACAATCTCGAAGCTTCCCGGCGCGCTGCCCGGCAAGTGACGGAGCAGCATCCGGACTGGTGGACAATGACCTGCAGGATGATGACTTCAATGACCCCCGCTCTTGTGGGGCGCACAGGCGATTGACTATAGGTGGATGCGAACCGGAACGAGAGCCTGGCAATTGCGCGGATAATGCTGAGCTTCCGGGATAATCAGGAAAAGGGCGGGAACGAGTGATGGCGAGTGAGAGCGGAAAACGGTTCCTCGAAACGACGGACCACATGGTGGGAGCAGCGAAAATTCCGATGTCGGGCCGGGGAAAAGGCATGATGAGGAGGCTTTCGCGCCTGATGATCATGCTGTTTGCCGGGCTTTTCACATTTTGGGGTCATCTCGAGGCCTCGGCCCAGAATATTCCTCCCGAACTGCTCCAGAAGGCGCTGGAGGAAAAGGCAAAACAGGAAGGCTCTCAGGCTTCCGTCCCGTCTCCTCTGGATCTGGCACGTGAAAGAGCGGCTTCAGGCGACAAAAAAGGAGAAGTTGGAGAAGAGGGGGCGGATGAGGAGATGCCCTCGCCTGCCTCTCCTCTGGAACTCGACTATGGGATGCGCCTGTCCGGCGAATTCGGCATGATGGAGAAGGGCGAAGACGAGGCGCAGGAGCCGATGCTTCGTCAATACGGCTACGAGATCTTCCGTCGTGCTCCCGCCGCCAAACCGATCATCGGTCGTCTTCCTGATAGTTACAAGCTCGGTATCGGCGACGAGCTGGTGATTTCGCTCGTCGGGTCGGTCAATCGGGTCGTCTCCACCCACATCGATCGCGAAGGCAATGTCGTTCTGCCCGATCTTCCCCCCATTCCGGCCGCCGGCATGCCGCTTGGCGAATTTCGAAAGCTGTTGCGCGAGCGCGTCGCGGCCACCCTGCTTGGCACCGAAGCCTATGTCTCGGTCGGCGATGTGCGACAGATTACCGTTACCATCCTCGGCGAAGTCGGCAGTGCCGGCCTTTATCATGTCCCGAGTCTGACCGACCTCATCGGCGCACTCGCGAATGCGGGCGGTATCAACAGGACCGGCAGCCTGCGGCATGTCAGAATCCGTTCCGGCAATGGCAGTGTGCGTGAAATCGACATCTATGATCTGCTGGCCGGCAAGACGGTGGACCTGCGCATCGAAGACGGCGACCGGATCATCGTACCGGTGATCGGCGACACGGTAGCGGTCGCCGGCAGCGTCATGCGCCCCGGCATTTATGAGCTGGCGCAACGCGTAAAAGAACGCCCCATATCGGTTGCCGATGTTCTTGAGTTGGCGGGCAATCCTCTGCGGCCGCGTGGGAACGAGATCCGCCGCTATCGCCTGGACGAAAAGGGGCGACAGATGCTCGCACGGGTCGAGCAGAATGCCCTCGTGTCGGCCGGCGACCTTTATGTCGTCCAGCCTGCACGCAAGATGAAACTCGGAAAAGTCGAACTTGTCGGCCATGTTCGCCAACCAGGCGAGCGTGCGCTGAGTGCCACACCGACCGTGCGGGCACTGCTGCAGGATGGAGATGCCCTGAAGGATAAGCCATATCTGCCGTTCGCGGTTCTGATCACGGAAGATCAACAGAGCCGTCAGCGACTCTATCGTCCGATCAATCTGACGCCAATCCTGACGGGAAGTGAAGACATTGCGCTCAAGGATCGCGATACGCTGGTCGTCTTCGGACATGAAGATGTTTCCTATCTTTCGAGTCTTGCCGTGCGGGCGACGATACTTTCGCCATCAAAGGCAAACAGCTCATGCCAGGCGCTTCGCCTGCTCGCCAGGCGTGCGCGACAAGGAGGCAGCGAGCGTTTCGCCGCGGTGCTTCGTTCGGTCTATGTCGGCAGCGAGACGGGCAGCGGTGAACAGGAGCAGGCGGCCGAAGTGGCCAGCGACGAAGCTCTTGGCCGGGGGGAGGTGATCGGTGCGGCACGCGCGGCGAGTGAATGCGACAATCTCTTCGATCAGTGGCCGGATCTTCTGCCCCTGGCGCTCGAACACGCGACGGTGGCTTCCGGTGCGGTCCGCCGCGCCGGTCCTTATCCGCTGGCCGGAAAGGCGAGCCTTCGTGACCTCGTCGCAGCGGCAGGCGGGCTGACTCTTTCCGCCGACCCGCGTCAGGTCGAGATCACGCTTTTCCGCAAGGCATCGGCGAAGACCGGCAACACCCTGCGGCGCTATGTCGATCTCACGCACACGCCAATGGTGGAAGTATCGGTGATGCCGGCCTCGATCGTCCGCTTCGTCGCCCGCCCGGCAATGAGCGAACCGGGTACGGTTCTTCTTTCGGGCGAATTCCGTCATCCGGGTGTCTATGCGATCACCAAGGGCGAGACGCTGCTTTCCGTCATCGAACGTGCCGGAGGCCTGACCGCGCAGGCCTACCCCTTCGGTGCCGTCTTTACGCGCGAGAGCGTCAAGGAAGAACAGCGTGCCGGTTTTCGCCGGACCGCACGTGAATTGAACAACGCACTGGCTCTCGCCGCATTGAAACGCGATTCCAAGGGGGATTCGCTGCTTGCCGCAGCCGAGCTCGTCAAGGCGGTTTCCAATACCGAACCGGTCGGTCGCATCGTGATCGAAGCCGATCCGGCGGTGCTGCGCAATCGCCCCGATCTTGATATCGTGCTTGAGGCGGGCGATGCGCTGTTCATGCCGAAGCGGCCGAATTTCATTCTCGTCGTCGGCGACGTCCTCAACCCCGGTGCGCTGCAGTTCGAGCCCGGCAAGACAGTCGAGGAATATATCGACGAGGCCGGTGGTACGCAGCAGACCGCCGACAAGGGGAGGGTCTTCGTCGTTTATCCCAACGGTGTGGCGCAGCCGGTCAGGATCTCATCCTGGTTGCGCGAAAGTGTTTCCATTCCGCCCGGCAGCACCATCGTCGTGCCTAAGGATGTCGATCCGCTGAAGACCCTGGATCTCATTCGTGATATCACCCAGGTGCTCAGCCAGCTGGCGGTTTCCGCCGCCTCGATCGCCGTCATTTCGCGGCGCTAGGCATATGGCAAGAACGGACGAGCAAGGGCTCGTTCCCGGCACAGCCACCTGCCGAGGGTCGCGTTCTGCTGTCGCTATCGCACGATGGCGACAGCGAGCGGTGTTCTTGCTGACCGTTCTGCTCGCCTTTGCGGTCATTGACGAGGCAATGGCGCAGCAGGACGCTGGAATACCCGCCTCGACTGGCGGGAAAACTGACGCGGTGCAGCATTCCGCCCGCTCACCCACATCACCGGATATCGGACGGATCAGCGAAATCGGCAATGCTGCGGATGACTTCGGAACGATCGGGCTGCTTACCATGCCGAGCGCTCGTGGCGCCGAGCAGGGAACGGTCGAATTCGGCCTTGTCGGCCGTGCGCCCTATCGACGGAGCTATCTGCGCCTGCATCCCTTCGATTGGCTGGAAGTCGTCTATCGCTATGATGACATCACCTCGCTTACCCCCGACGGGGAAGTCATTGCGACCACGCAGTCCCGCTTCTGGCAGCACCTGCTGGGCGGAACCGGGCACCCGAGTCGCAAGGATCGCAGCTTCGATATCAAGGTTCGGTTGTGGGACGAGGGAGATATCCGTCCGGCCTTCGCCTTCGGCCTGCAGGACATGTTCGGCCGTGCCGCTTTCGGAGGCGAATACTTCGTCTTGAGCAAGCGGTTCGGCGATTTCGACTTCACCGCCGGTCTTGGTTTCGGCTATCTCGGCAGCCGGCGACATTTCGGCAATCCCTTCCGGGGAATTTCCGGCCGTTTCCGGCAGCGCGAGCTGGACCCGTCACCGGGCGGTTTCAATTTCGGCAGCTATTTCCAGGGCAATGACGTGGCGCTTTTCGGCGGCGTCGAATGGGCAAGCCCGATCGCCGGGCTGACCCTGCTTGCCGAGTATTCGGGCGCCGATCCGCAACGCGAGCCCTTCGGACTGGGAGCCGAGATGGACGAGCGGGTTCCGCTCAATGTCGGACTGCGCTATCGGCCGAGTCGCTGGTTCGACTTCGCCCTCGGTCTGGAAGGCGGCCGATATCTCAGCGCGCGCGCCTCCTTGCGCTTCAATGCCTTGCATCTGCCCAGATTCTTCGAGGATCCACCGCTGGATCCGTATCCGAAGGCAGGAACGGTGCCTCGCGACGAAGAGGCGCAAGAAGAGGATGTGCGCACACCATCCGACCTCCTCGGCGAGCGCAGGGGTGCTGACGTCAGCGGCACACTTAACGCCTTTCTCATTGCCCGTTCGCTCGACCCTTCGCTCATGCGGGTGGATGCGATGGAGGCGAGCCTGATGCTGACGGAAAAGGCGCCCTGGCCGGCCGAACGCTGGCCGGAACTGGCCGAGGCACTGTTTGCGCGCCTGCCGCCTTCCATTGACCGGCTCTCGCTGCGCCGCCTCGATCAGCCGCTTTCCCGCGCTCAGATTTTCCTGCGTCGCTCAATGGCGCAAAGCGAGGCTGCGATCATCCTTTCCCTGACGGCAGATCAGGAAGCACCGGTCCGACTCTGTGGCCGTCGTCTTGTGGTCGCTGCGGCTGATGAACGCGAACAGCGGCTGCCGGTTGCGGCGCTGGCGTCGCTTGGTCAGGGTATCGATGAGGTGATATTCGTATCCGGTCGTCGGGCAGGCCTAGCGCGAGCCTGCCCACAAGCCAGCGCAGGGCGGCGCCATGTCGCGCTCGACAAGGAACGCGCACGTTTTCGTGCCCGCGCCGTGCTGGCCACGCTCTCCGATCCCTCGGTCGAAGGCGTAACGGTTCGTGGCACGGGGCTGATGGAGGTTCTTGTCGCCTCAACATCAGGATCGGCTGCCGGGCAGCGTCTTCTGGCGCGCCTGCGGGAGCGACCGGAACTGCTCGCCCGGCTGAAGGTCGCCGGAGTGGCCACCCTGCCGGTCGGCAAGGTGCGCGAGGAAGAGGCAGAGCGTGCCGATCGTCTCATGCGGTCCTTGAAGGAAATGGGGATCGAGCCGCTGGGCGTGTCCTTTACCGGCGATCGGGCAAGCGTGTGGATTGGTGAAGGGCTGGCCGACCGGCCGGCCCGGACACTCGGCCGGGCATTGCGGATGCTCGACCGCGAAGCACCGCCGCGTGCCGTCTGGCTGGAGGTGGCGGGAACGCTCGGCGGTGGAGAGCGCTGGCGGGTCGAAGTATTGCGCCGTGACGTTCGGGCCGCGTTGGCGGCACGGGGAAGTCCCGAGGAAGTCGGCCTGCACGCTTCCTGGCTTCCCCCGCGCGGTGGGCTGCTGGCCAGGGAAGCCATGCCCGAACCCGACTACCGGCCGCAGGGCAGGGCGATCCCCGGACGATTGCAGGTCGGTGTCGCACCGGTGCTGATCGCCGGTGTTGGGCGCGCCGAAGACGGCCTGATCCATGCCGATGTCGATGTCGATCTGATCGCGCGCCTGCGGCTGGCGAAGGGGCTGGTGGTTCAGGGGGCCGCCCGCCGCTACATTCTCGGCAATCTCGATTCCCTTACCCCTCGGCCGGACCGGCAGTTGCCGGCGGTGCGCTCCGATATCGCCCGCTATTCGCGCGAAGGGCACAATGCCATCGCCGATCTGACGGTGAGCTGGGATCAAGCATTGGGGCGCGGCCTTTACATGCGCCTGTCGGCAGGTCTGTTCGAGCCGATGTTCGGCGGTTTCGGTGGCGAGCTGGTCTATCATCCTCGATGGTCGCGATGGACGCTTGATGGCGAACTCTATTGGGTAAAGCAGCGCGGCTTTTCGCAGGGACTGGGTTTTCGAGACTATTCGACGGTAACCGGCCATCTCGGTGTCATCTATGATGCCGGCAGCGGTTTGACCGTGACCGGGCGTGCCGGTCGCTATCTTGCCGGTGACTGGGGCGCGAGTCTCGAAGTCGCCCAGCGTTTTGCCAACGGGATCGAGCTAGGCGGCTGGCTGACCGCCAGTTCGCGCGCCGATCGCGAGTTCGGACGCGCCGGCAATCTCGACAAGGGACTGTTCGTGCGCATGCCGATCGACATTTTCTGGGCCTGGGGCGGACCACGGCGCCGCGTGGAAGGGCGGCTGCGTTCTCTGGTCCGCGACAGCGGGCAGCGGCTTCAGCTCAACGAACGTCTCTATGAACGTCTTCTGGCCCAGGATCCTTCCCGTATTCTTGGCGACTGGTCGGATCTCTTCTACTGATTTCTGGGGATCGGAAGAAATATCGGGTGTGGCAGCATCGGCGCCGGTATTTTCCGGCCAAAGAGCGCGCGTGCGGCCGCTCAGACGATAATGGAGGATGCCCAGCCATTCATGGGTGGCCTGATCAAGGGTGAGCATCGCCCGCCATGGATTCGCGGCGATCCACTGGCCGCGCAGATCCGGTGCGGCGCGACGATCGACGGGCCAGGCAATGACGGGTACGTCCTGCGCCTCGGCGCACAGAAGTGCGCGCGGCATGTGCCAGGCGCTGGTGACGAGAATCCAGGGGCCTTGCAGGCCGAGTCGTGCGCGGACCTTGCGGGCGACGGCAAGATTGTCGCAGGTGTCGACGGAAGATTGATCGACGATGACGCGCGATCTCCCCGCTGTCAGATCATTCAGCAGGTGGCGCAAGCTTTCGCCGACCTGCGGATCTTTCCGGACAAAACGACCGGCCGCATAGAGAAGCGGTGCATTCGGCAGGCGATGGGCCAGTCTTGCGCCTTCCGTTACCCGTTCTGCGTTTTCGTTGATTGAGATTTCCCCCAGTACCCGGCTGGAGGCGAGATCGACTGCGCCGCCAAGAATCAGGATTCCGGCATTGTCGGGCAGGTCTTTCACTCGTTCGGCGACGCTTTCCAGCGGACGGGTGACGAACCACCAGCCGGGCGCCCAGGCAAAGAGGACGGGAAAGACGATGGCCGCAGCCAGCAGGAGGCGCGCCCAGCGCACGTCGCCCCGGCACCAGAGAAGCAGCAGAGCACCAGCGGCGAGCCAGAAAGTCCAGGAACTGGGCTGCACCAGATACCAGATCGCATATTTCAGTGTCATCGTCGATCGACCTGCAAAGCTGTCCGAACGTTATTAGGGGCGTCAGCGTGATCATGCGGCCTTTACAGGCCACCATGTCCTTTCTATACACGCCAGCCGGTGGTCGGCGAGGGTTTCCGTCATGGTGCCACCCATGATTCGCCGGGCAGGATGAGCCGGAAACCGGTGACCGGCAAGCGGTGAGCACCGCGGTGGATTGCCGCGCAACCAGCTCCGTCGGTGCGGAAGGCCTGTGACTTGTTGGGGCGTAGCCAAGCGGTAAGGCAACGGGTTTTGGTCCCGTGATCGCAGGTTCGAATCCTGCCGCCCCAGCCAGCTGCCGAACTCCTCGATATTCGACCCGGGTGATGGCGTTGCGGTCTTTCCGTCGGGGATTTCCGGTTTCAGGACATTCTCCGCCATGGCGGGCTATACCGGATGAAAAAACCCCCGCGGAGGGTCATCCGCGGGGGTCTCTCGTCAAGGCTGAAGGTTCCAAGGCAAGTGGGTCGGAACAGGGGGAACGTCGTGGTTCCTTCAACCTCAATCCGTGGCATGGACACATCCCTGTATCCAAAAAAACATTAGATCAGTTGCAAAAGAAAGTCCCATCACATCTTAGTCGCATTCGATCACTTTTTCGTGAGGATGCAACAAGCAGTCGCTTCGGCTCATACGGGGGCATCGCTTTTGTAAAGGCGACCGTTTCGGAAAGCGAATTCGGGCTGGGCAAATACCGCGAACTGTGGTTTGACTAGATAAGCCGCGCTCGGTATGGCCGACTGTGCGGCTGCAATTGAAAAGAAACGCCGCGTGCATGAGGCGCGGTCACGGAGGAAATCACAGGGGATCTGGATCGATGACCGAAACCGTAAGGGCGTCAGGGGGGAACAGGGAAATATTCGGACACCCCAAGGGGCTCTATGTCCTCTTTTTCGCCGAGATGTGGGAGCGTTTTTCCTATTACGGAATGCGGGCGCTGCTCATTTTCTATCTGGTCAAGCACTGGCTCTTCGCTGAGCCGAAGGCCTATCTGATCTATGGCGCCTATACCTCGCTTGTCTACATCACGCCGGTACTCGGCGGTTATCTCGCCGACCGCTATCTTGGACAGCGCAGGGCGGTGATGTTCGGTGCCGTGCTGCTGACCATTGGTCAGTTCCTGATGACCATCGGCGGTCATGGCGGACAG
>RFIU01000083.1 GCA_003695555.1 Alphaproteobacteria bacterium | reverse complement strand
GACGAGAGGCAAGCCCGGCTTGCTCGCTGGGCGGTGACGGACGGCGGAAAAGCGGCGCTGGACGCGATCTATCTGGCGACACGCCTGCCGCCCGAGAATGCCGGAAACAGTCTCGCCGGCCGGCGGCTGCTCGACTATCACTATCACACGATCGCATCGATGAAGCTCGAGCTCGACCACCGCGCCGGGCGTGCGTGGGGCTATCCGACGCTCGTTCATGTGCGCGGCGGGAAGGTGCGCGTACTGGCCGGCGTGCCGCAAGACTTCGAATCTCTTGCCGCTGGGGTCGCTTTGCGCCCCTCACAGCGCGAGATGGTGCCGGCGGCGCGTGAAATCTTCCTGCAGGGCTATGACGAGCGCCCCTTGAGCCAGGGGCTGAACGTCTTTGCGGTGCGCGATGTCGAAGTGCGGGCGATGCCGCATCTGTTGGGACGCACCATCATGCGCCTGAAGAAGACGCAGGGCTATCCGGTGGCGATATCGGTCACCACCGGCGGCCGCGACTGGTACGGTCTGCAGATATATGGCCCTGGCAGGGGTTACGGTTATGTGCCGGCGGATGCGGGGATGCTGAGCGGCGGAAGCTGATACCGGCAGGAGGGGCACATGGGGGGTGGCAGTATAGCCAGGGGTGGGATCACCGAACGCATCCAGCGACGTTTTCTCGACGCGCTTCTGCCGCCGCGCTGCCCGGCATGTCGGGTGCTGCTCGACGAGCCGGGCGCCTTCTGTCCCGCATGCTGGCGCGAACTCGACTTCATCATGGCGCCGATCTGTGTGCGCTGTGGCCTGCCCTTGCCGGCAAGTTCCGAAGACGACGGCGGTGCAGCAACATGCGCCGGCTGCCTCGCCAAAGCGCCCGTCTATGATCGCGCCCGTGCAGCGGTCCGCTATGCGAAGGCGAGCCGGCGGCATATCCTGGCCTTCAAGCATGGTGACCGGACCGAGCTCGCCAAGGCGCTGGCACGGCTGATGCGACAGGCGGGAGCGGGGCTGGTCGAAGACGCGCAGGCGATCGTGCCGGTGCCGCTGCATCCGTGGCGGCTGGTGCGCCGGCGCTACAATCAGGCGGCGTTGCTCGCCCGCGCCATTGCGCGGGAGGCGGAGCGTCCCTATCTTGCCCATGAGCTGAAGCGCATTCGCGCCACGCCGAGCCAGGGCGGACTTTCACGTGCCGGTCGTCGCCGCAATGTCGCGGGGGCATTTCGCGCGCGTCGCCGTCGGATTGCCGGCCGTCGGGTACTGCTCGTCGATGACGTGATGACGACGGGGGCGACACTCGAAGCGGCGGCACGAGCCTGTCTGGCTGCCGGGGCTGTCGCTGTCGATGCGCTGGTATTCGCCCGGGTCGTGCGCGAAGGTGACTGAAACTTTGTCCGTCCTTCCCGGACAGGCGAGGGCGGGAATGCGGATTCAAAAGGGAACATGCTTTAATGGCCGAAGTCGAAATCTACACTCGTTCCTGGTGCCCCTACTGCCTGAGGGCGAAGACTCTGCTTAAGAGCAAGGGGGTGGACTACCGCGAAATCGACATCGACCGCGCTCCCGAACGGCGTGCCGAGATGATCGAGCGTTCGGGGGGGCGGACCACCGTGCCGCAGATCTTCATCGACGGGCGGCCGATCGGTGGATCGGATGACCTGGTGGCGCTGGACCGGGGTGGCAAGCTCGATGCACTGCTGAATGTTTGAGAATGGCTCCGGCAGTGCCTGGGAAAAATATCATGACGGTCAGGCGCGTCGCGGCGATACAGATGACGAGCGGCCTTGATCCGGCCGCCAATATCGCTGAAGCCGCGGCGTTGATCCGCTCGGCGCATGCAGCAGGTGCCGAGCTGGTCGTCACACCCGAGATGACGACCCTGCTCGACCGTCGGCGGTCACGATTTCTCGAGCGTCTTGGCGAATGGCCCGAAGAGCGGATGGCGGCACCTTTCGCCGCGCTTGCGGGTGAACTTGCGATCACTCTTGTCGTCGGTTCGATTCCGGTGCTCGACCGCGACGGGATGCGGGCCTTCAATCGCTCGGTGGTCTTCGGCCCCGATGGGCGCGAGCTTGCGCGCTATGACAAGATTCACCTTTTCGATGTCGATCTGGGTGACGGCGAAATCTACCACGAATCCGGGCTGTTTCGCCCCGGCCGGCAGGCGGTGGTGGCGGCGACACCGGCGGGGCGAGTGGGACTGAGTGTCTGCTACGATCTGCGCTTTCCCGCGCTTTACCGCGCCCTGGCGATGGCCGGGGCCGGGATTCTTACGGTTCCGGCCGCCTTCACGCGCCCGACGGGCCGGGCGCACTGGCATGCGCTGCTGCGGGCCCGTGCGATCGAGACGGGATCTTTCGTCATCGCCGCCGCCCAGACCGGCCGGCATCAGGATGGCCGCGAAACCTTCGGCCATTCGCTCATCGTGTCTCCATGGGGCGAGGTGCTGGGAGAACGCATCGACGAGCCGGGCGCTCTGATCGTCGAGATCGACCCGAAAGCAGTAGCGGACGCCCGGCGTCGCATTCCCGCCCTTGACCACGGCCGCGAATTCGTGGTGGTGGTGAAGGAGGCGGGCGCGACCTCGGAATGCTGAGCGATCGTCGACACGGCACGAGCATGGAACGGCAGGACAGGGACAGGCACAGGCAATGGTGATCTTCACGCTCAGATGCGCCGGCGGGCACCTGTTCGAAGGCTGGTTTCGCTCGTTGGAGGATTATGAGACGCAGCGTGGTCGCGATCTCGTCTCATGTCCCGAATGCGGCTCGCTCGAGATCGAGAAGCGCCCTTCCGCTCCGCAGGTCGCGCGGGGTGTCAGTCGCAAGGCGGCGACTTGCGATGCGCCTTCATCGCGTAACGAGGATTCCAGGACGGGGACAGGGGCGCAATCGCCGCTGCCGGAGCGTCGCCGCGCCGAAGTGGCGCAGGCGATGGGAGTGGAGCGCGAAGTGGTCTCGCTGATCCGCAATCTGCGCGCCGAGGTGGAAAAGCACTGCGACTATGTGGGTTCCCGCTTTGCTGAGGAGGCACGCCGGATCCATTACGGCGAAACCGAGCCCCATGGCATCTATGGCGAGACGAGCCGGGAAGAGGCACGCGCGCTTGTCGAGGAAGGCATCGAGATCCTGCCGCTGCCCGGTATCCGAAAGACGGACGCCTGATCCTTCGGCTTTCCCGTCATCCGGCGACGGCATTGCGACGTGCCGCCGCCATCGCTTCGGCGAAAGGTCGCCGCCCGAGCGCGAACAGCAGGGCGGCAAGCGGCGCGATGACGGCGCTGGCGGTGGCGAGCGAGTACGGCAAGGCACTCTCCGCACCGAACAGGCGGTCGGTAAAGAGGGCGATGACGGTAGGACCGGCGCCGAGGCCGATCAGATTGACGATGAAGAGATAAAGGGCAGCCATCTGGCCGCGCATCTCGTTCGGGGTGATCGCCGCGATCGCGGCATAGGCGGTGCCCCAGGGCAGGTTCGAAAAGAAGGTCGAGAGCGCCAGCAGACCGATCGCCGGCGCAAGGTCCGGGACCAGCGGCCAGGCAATCGCGAAGGGAAGTCCGGCTAGCGTGCCGAAGAGCAGCAGCCGCAGATGCGCATCGAGTCGCCCTCGCCCCAGCCAGCGATCGGCGGTCGCTCCGCCGGCAAGAATCCCGGCGGTACCGAAGACGGCGAGAATGATGCCGAAGACGTAACCGGCATCGCCTGCGCTCATCGCGTGCGCGCGCTGGAAGAAGGCGATCATCCACAGCGTTCCACCGTAACCGAGCATCGAGAGCAGCGAAGCCCCGAAGAACAGCGGTCCGTAGATGCGCAGACGTCCGCGCACAAAACGCACTACCTCCCGCAAGGGAATCGAATGGTGCGTGCCGTCGGCATTGCGCAGGCGTCCCCGGCGGTAGGGTTCCTTGACCGTGAGCATCAGAGCCGCGAAGACGAGACCGGGCAGGCCGACGATGACGAAGGCGATCTGCCAGCCATGCAGGGAACCGATGAGGGGAAGATCCCAAGGGGGCAGGGAAGATACCAGATCAACCACCGCGCCGCCCATGATGAAGGCCATTGCCGAACCGATCGGAATGCCGAGCGAATAGACGGCGAGCGCCCGCCCGAGGCGTTCGGGCGGAAAACAGTCGGCGATCAGCGAATTGGCGGCCGGGGTCAGCGTCGCTTCCCCGATGCCGACTCCGACCCGGGCAAGAAAGAGTTGCGCGAAATTGCGCGCCAGACCGCAGGCGGCAGTAGCAAGTGACCAGAACAGGACTCCGAACATCACAAGACCGCGCCGAGACCCGCGGTCGGCATAGCGCGCGAATGGCAATCCGAAGAAGGTGTAGAAGATGGCGAAGGCGAAGCCTGACAACAGCGAGAATTCAAAGTCGCTGAGCACCAGATCGCGCTTGATCGGCCCGACGAGCAGGGCGAGAATCTGACGGTCGATGAAGGACAGCGTATAGATCGCGAGCAACAGACCGACCGCATACCAGGCCCTTGCCGGTGACGGGAAAGGGGGCGGTGCGCTTGCCGGGGAAGACGATGGCGCATCATGCGTCGGGGCTTTCACGCTCTCTTCGCCTTCCTTCGGATTGCCGACCCTCTCTGCGGCGGTGATGAATTCCGACTGATCACGCAAATCGACGTTTCCTTTCCTGCTCGTGTTCTTCCTCGCCCACTGCTGCCGCTGTTCTTCGCCCGCATTGACAATGACGGCCATGGGCGCCACATCCCTCAGGCACCTGCGAACGGAGAAGATCCGTCAACCGGGAACGGCGAGAAGGCCCCAAGCGATGGAACAGCAGGCCGACAAGATCAAGAGCGAAGAAAATGCGGCGCCTTTTGCGCTGGCCGACGGCACGACGCTTGATGACGTGCGCGAAACCTTTGCCCTGCTCGACGATTGGGAAGATCGCTTCCAGTATCTGATCGATCTCGGGCGGCAGCTTCCCCCGCTGCCCGAGGAAGCCCATGACGAGGCCAATCGGGTGCGCGGCTGTACCTCCAAGGTCTGGCTCGTCGCCCGTCGAGACGGGTCCGGGCGCATCCATCTGCTGGGCGATTCGGACGCCCATCTGGTCAAGGGCCTGGTGGCATTGATGCTGCTGATCTTTTCGGGTCGCCGACCGGAAGAAATACTGGCCATCGACGCGCGTGCCATCCTCGCCGAATTCGGCCTCGAACAGCATCTTTCCCCGATGCGCGCCAATGGTCTGCATTCGATGCTCGCCCGCATCGCAGCGATCGCCCGCGCAGCCAAGGATGAATCCTAGCGCCGGCCGTCTTCGTCCGTCTGTGGCAACGCCGTCTTTCTCTTCCTTTGCTAACCAAATCCTAACCATGTTCGCCGAGAGTGAGGCGGATCGGTTCATCCCCGTCGGTGCGCGGACCGGCGAGGGGATCGGGAAGGGAACTTCTGAGCAATGCGCGACTGGCGAAAGATCGTCGTGGGGCCCGAAGCGACGCTCGAAGAGACGATGCGGGTCATCGATCAGGGCGCCGAACGCATCGCGCTGGTCGCGGATCGCGACGATCGTCTGCTCGGCGTCGTCACCGACGGTGACATGCGCCGTGCGCTGCTGCGCCATCTGCCTCTCGATACCCCGGTAAACGAGGTGATGACCCGCGATCCCGTCACCGCCGATATCAATGACGATCGCGACGAACGTCGTCGCCTGATGGACGCGCGCAAGCTCTATCAGTTGCCGATCGTCACGCGCGAGGGACGGATCGTCGGCATGGACACCTTGCGGGATCTGATGGAGCGTCCCGTTCACGACAATCTCGTGGTGCTGATGGCCGGCGGTCTTGGAACCCGGCTCGGCCCGCTGACCAAACGGGCGCCGAAACCGCTCTTGAAGGTCGGGCCGCGGCCGATTCTCGAAACGATCCTCACCTCGATCGCCGGCAGCGGCTTTCACCGCTTCCGCATCTCGGTCAATTATCGCGCCGAGATGATCGAACGGCATTTCGGCGACGGCAGCCGTTTCGGGGTCGAGATCGGCTATCTTCGCGAGGATCAGCGACTTGGAACCGCCGGCCCCTTGAGCCTGCTCGATGAGCCGCTCGAGCATCCGCTGCTGGTCATGAATGGCGATATCCTGACACGGGTGAATTTCGAAGCGCTGATGGCCTTTCACCGGGAACGCGGTGGCCGGGCGACGATGTGCGTGCGCGAATACGGCTATCAGGTGCCCTTCGGCACGGTCAGTGTCGATGGCGACCGGGCGCTGGAGATCGCCGAAAAGCCGGTTCAGCAGTTCTTCATCAATGCCGGCATCTATGTGCTCGAGCCCGAGGTCGTCGCGCGGGTGCCGAAGGGTCGCTATTTCGACATGCCGGATCTGCTGCAGTCATTGATCGAGGAGGGCGAGAAGCTCGCCGTCTTTCCGATTCACGAATACTGGCACGACATCGGCCGGCCGGAAGACTTCGATCGCGCCCGGGCCGACTTCGAAGACACCTTCGTCACTTCGTAAGCACGGTACCGGGTGGCGGGAACAGCGAAAGGGCGTGTCTTTCTCCCGGCAAGCCCCACTTACTTCTTGTCCGACGCAGCCGATCACGGCGTTCTTCACGCCGACGACCGCTGCGCCAGGGCCTGGATGTTGGCACGCGCCTCGCGCAGCACATTGCGGGTCTCGGCGACGGAAAGGCGCAGGATCACCGCCACTTCGCGCAGCGGCAGACGCTGTTCGTCATGCAGCACCAGGGCGCGTTGCTGGAGTGCCGGGAGTCGCTCGCTCTCGCGCGATTCGAGGAGGATGGCGAGTTCCTCCGGTGTCGCCATGTCATCGGCCAGCACGTCTTCCCATTTCGTATAGTCGTCGGGCTGGTACCACTCCCAGAATTCCTCGTCGTCGTCATAGATCGGTGGTTCGGGTGCCGGATCTTCGAGCGAGACGGCCTCCTCGACCTGAAGGGTCCGCCGCCGCTTCGCCGCAATGTCGTCGGCCGTACGCAACAGGACGGCCGCAAGCCAGGCCTTCAGCGACAGGACCTCCGGCTTGTGACGGCGCTGGCGCCAGGCACGGGAGAGAGTCTCGCCGACCAGCTCTTCCGGGTCGATCCAGCCCTCATCGAGATCGCCGAGACAGACATGATAGACGATTTCATGGCGCGCCAGGCGCTCGAGATCTTCAAGAAGCGGCTCGACAAGCCGGCGATAGCCGTCGCGATCGCCATTCTCAACGACCTTCCGCCATGCCTGTTCTGCCACCATTCGCGCTTCGTCGGTCTTCACTTCATGTTTGCGTTCTTCGACCATCGTCGCTTCTTCCCTTCCTTCGGTCCGACCGCTCGCTCCGGCGGCGGGAAGTCGGGGTGGTCCCGCTTCCCGCCGGTATCCGGGCGTGTCAGCGCGAGCCCTCGACCGGCTCGCCATTGATGGTCAGCGCACCATCCTCGCTGGTCGAGACCAGAACGGTATCGCCCTCCTGGACCTTGCCTTCGAGGATCATCGTCGCCAGCGGGTTCTGGAGATGCGTCTGGATCACCCGCTTCAAGGGCCGCGCGCCATAGACCGGATCATAGCCGCGGTTGGCGAGCCAGGCCTTCGCCTTTTCGTCTACCTCGATGGTGATCTTGCGCTCAGCCAGCAGTTTCTCCAGCCGTTTCAGCTGGATATCGACGATGCCGACCATGTCCTTGCGGCTCAGGCGGTTGAACAGG
>RFIU01000082.1 GCA_003695555.1 Alphaproteobacteria bacterium | reverse complement strand
TGGCCCATATTACCGGCGGCGGGTTGACCGAAAACCTGCCGCGCATGCTCCCACCTCGCCTCATGGCCCGGGTGGAAGCCGATCGCTGGCGTCTGCCACCGGTCTTTTCCTGGCTGCGCGAGGCCGGGATGATCGAAGGGCCGGAGCTGGTCCGCACTTTCAACTGCGGGATCGGCATGGTCGCGGCGGTCGCCGCCGATGCGGTGGACAGCGCCCGCGCCCTTCTGCGCGACGAATTCGATCTTGACGCAATCGAGATCGGCGAAATCGTGGCCGCGCATGATCAGCCTGCGCAAGCCGCCGCCGAGGTGCTCGCCGGGCCGGGGACATGGGGATATCGGAAAGGATTCCGGGCACTGAGCGGACACTTCGACTAGGCCCGACACGGCCGCTCTTCGCATTCGGGGCACGAGCAAGAGGATACCCATGACGGGCGAAGAAAAGAAACGAAGGCGGCTGCGGCTCGGGGTCCTCATTTCGGGACGCGGTTCCAATCTTCAGGCCCTGATCGACGCCTGCGCGCAGCCCGAATTTCCGGCTGAAATCGTCCTCGTCATTTCCAACCGCCCCGAAGCTGCGGGGCTGGCAAGAGCGGAAACTGCAGGCATTGCGACGCTGGTCGTCGATCACCGGGATTTCCGCGAGCGAGAAGATTTCGAAAACGCGCTCAATGCGGCCCTGAAGGACGCCGGGGTGGATCTCGTCTGCTTGGCCGGTTTCATGCGCATCCTCAATCCCGATTTCGTCAATCGCTGGCGTGACCGGCTGATCAATATCCACCCTTCGCTGCTGCCCGCCTACCGCGGCCTCAAGACCCATGAGCGTGTGATCGCCGACGGTGTGCGCTTTACCGGTGCGACCGTCCATTTCGTCCGCCCTGAAATGGATGACGGTCCGATCATCCTTCAGGCGGCCGTCCCGGTCCACCCAGATGATACCCCCGACAGCCTGGCGGCACGGGTGCTTGAATACGAACACCGCATCTATGTCGAAGCGGTGCGCTGGATCGCCGAAGGCCGCGTCCGGGTGAGCGGAGGAAAGGTGCGGATCTCAGGCGTGAGCACGCCTGAATACGGCCTGATCAGTCCCAAAACACAAGAAGCCGACCCTACGCGCTGATTTCGTGCCTAGCGGGTCGCGCGGCAAATGGGCGAAACACGACAGCTCAGGAGGACTTCATGCCCAGTTCGCGAACTGATGAATCTATCGCGCAAAGCATGCGAACGGTTCGCACTGCGGTGCTGCCGGTGGCGGGCCTCGGCACCCGGATGCTGCCGGCGACCAAGGTGGTGCCGAAGGAACTGCTGCCGATCGGCACCCGTCCGCTGATCCAGCATGCGGTGGACGAATGCTGGGAAGCCGGCATCGAGCGTGTAGTGCTGGTCACCTCGGCGGGCAAGCATCTCATCGTCGATCACTTCGATCGCGCCGAACAGCTGGAACGGATGCTCGAGGAACGCGGCAAGCGGGAAGCCCTGGAACGCATCGCGACCGCCCGACCGCCGGAATCGGGCCGGCTGCTCTCGGTGCGACAGCCGGAACCGCTCGGCCTCGGCCATGCGATCTGGTGCGCGCGTCACATCATCGGCCCGGATCCCTTCGCGGTACTGCTGCCCGACGATTTCATCCTGGCCCAACCCGGCTGCCTGAAACAGATGGTCGCGGCCTGGCGCGAACTGGGAGGCAATCTGGTGGCGACCATGGAGGTGCCGGCAGAGCAGACCGGTCGCTACGGAATTATCGAACCCGGCCGACGCGACGGCCGCCTGATCGCGGTCAAGGGGCTGGTCGAAAAACCGGACCCGGCGCGCGCCCCCTCGACCTGGGCGGTCATCGGGCGCTATATCCTGGACCCGGCGGTGCTGCGCGAACTCGATGCAGGCCGGCGTGGTGCCGGCGGTGAAATCCAGCTTACCGATGCGATGGCCGGCCTGATCGGTCGCCAGTCCTTTCATGCCTATCTGTTCGAAGGCGAACGCTTCGACTGCGGTCAGCGGGCCGGATATATCGAGGCGCAGCTTGCCGTCGGCCTGTCCGACCCCGAGATCGCGCCTCTGCTGCACCGGCGGGTCACGCGCGGCCGGGACTGAACCGGCCGACCCTTCAGCCCGTCTTTCCGCCCCTGTCTTTTCGGAACGGCAGATGAGCGGCGAGCATCTTGCTGGCCTCGGCGACATCAGCGCGCTCGTATCTTAGATAATCGGCGATCGCCCGATGCAGGCGCGGGTCGGTGAAGCGGTGAAGTGAGCGCGTCATGACCGGTTCATAGCCACGGGCGATCTTGTGGGGGCCCTGCGCGCCGGCCTCGACCCGTTCCAGACGGCGGGCGATCGCATATTCGATCGCCTGATGATAACACAGCTCGAAATGCAGGAAGGGGTGATGGGCGAGTGTCCCCCAATAGCGCCCATGAAGAGCCCCGCCGCCCTCCAGATGCAGCGCCATCGCGATCGGAATTCCGTCTGCATCCTCTGCCAGTCCGATCCGCAGGCGATCCCGGCAGCGCTCTGCAATCAGGGAAAAGCTTTCGCGGTTCAGATAGGGCTGTCCCCACTTGCGCATCGCGGTCGCCAGATAGCAGGCGAAGACATGGTCGAGAATGGTGGGTGTCGCTTCGTCACCGGGGATCATCCGGCAACTGATACCAGCCTCGCGCACCCGGCCGCGTTCCCGGCGGATCTGCTTGCGTCGCGCCGATTTCAGGCTCGCGAGATAATCCGAAAAATCTTCCCAGCCGCGATTGCGCCAGTGGAACTGCTGATCGATGCGGGCAAGCCAGCCGGCGGTGGTGCCCGTTTCCGCCTCGTCCTCGGGAAGGAAGTCGATATGCACCCCGGACAGCCCTGCTTCATGAGCAAGACCGACGAGGCCTTCGAGCAGTTGTCGCCGAACTTGTACCTTGCTGCCGGCCGCCAGATGGCGCGCGACCAGCAGGCGTGACCCGGTGACCGGCGTGAAGGGAACGGCGACCAGCAGTTTCGGATAATAGCGCCCGCCGGCGCGTTCCCAGGCCTGCGCCCAATGGTGGTCGAAGACGTATTCGCCGAACGAATGCCCCTTCAGCCAGGCAGGTGCTGCACCGACCAGTCTTCCCAGCGCATCACGGACCAGCAGGAAAAGCGGGACCCAGCCGGTATCCCCTCCGACGGTGCCCGAATCCTCAAGAGCGGTCAGAAAGCCATGGTCGAGAAAAGGATTGTCATGCGTCTCAAGGCGTTCCCATTCCGCCGCCTCGATCGCGGTCGCACCGGCGACCGTCTCGAGACGCCAGCGATCCACACCCACTGCGGCCGGCGGAACGTCGGACACCATTGCAATCCCGCGCCGCCGTCAGGAACGGATCCGCACCAGCGCCTCGATCTCGACGGCGGCACCGAGCGGAAGGACATTGACCCCGACCGCAGAGCGCGAATGGCGTCCACGCTCGCCGAAGACCTCGACCATCAGGTCGGAAGCCCCATTGACGACCTTCGGTTGATCGGTGAAGTCGTTTGTCGAATTGACGAAGCCGCCGAGCCGCACGATGCGCTCGAGCCGCTCCCAGTCACCATCCACCGCCGCACGTATCTGCGCGATGATATTGATCCCGCAGCGCCGCGCCGCCGCAATTCCCGCGTCCAGATCGAGATCGTCGCCCAGCCTGCCGGTCACCAGATCCCCATCGGCGAGCGGCAGCTGCCCCGAAATGCTGACGAGTCCGTCCACCTCGACGAAGGGCAGATAGTTGGCGACCGCCTTCGCCGGCGCCGGCAGGCGGATGCCGAGTTCCTCTAGACGTGCATCAATGTCCATGACGATTCTCCCTGATCGAATGTTCGAGAGACGAGTGGTGCATGCACCGCCGGCCGAAGCCGCCGTTCCCTGCGCCTGCCTAGCAGAGCCGCGCAGCCGTGGCAAAGGCACGAGGACGGGCGCATCCATCAAAGGACGGGCGTCCTCACCTTGATAAAGACCGCCTGCATCAAATGAAACGGGGCCGCGCACTTTCCGAAGAAGGCACGGCCCCAGCGATTATTTCGTTTCGGCCATCACCGAAGCGGAAACGCCCGGCATGAGGGCGAGAGATGACGTTCAGCCTTCCGGCTTCTCCTCGGCCGTCTCTTCGGCTTTCTCTACCGGTTGCGCGGCTTCGGCTTCGCCTGCATTCTCGGCCTCGACCGCTTCCTGCTCGCGTTCGGCAAGCGCCTCCTCTTCGAGCAGTTCGGCAACCAGCTCCTCGGTATCGATCTCGGCCTCTTCCTCCTCGCCCAGGCCCATCGCCTCGCGCTCGGTACTGGCGATCAGCGCGCGACCGATCCGCCACTGCTCTTCGGCCTCGGCCTCGGAACGGGCGACATTGACGACCACCTTTGCCTCGACCTCTCCATGCAGGCGCACCAGCACCTCGAAGAGGCCGATGGTCTTGATCGGGCGCGCAAGTTCGACCTGCGAGCGGTCGATCTGGAAGCCCTGTTCCCCGAGAGCCGCAGCAACGTCGCGCGGCGCCACCGACCCGTAGAGCTGACCCGAGGCACCGGCCTGACGAACGACGACGAGCTTGGCGCCGTCCATCTTCTCCTTGACCGCCTCTGCCTCGCGGCGGCGCTCCAGATTGCGCGCCTCGATTTCCTTGCGACGCTCCTCGAAGGCCTTGCGGTTGGCCTCGGTCGCCCGCAGCGCCTTGCCGCGCGGCAGCAGATAGTTGCGCGCATAGCCCGGCTTGACATTGACCACATCGCCCATCTGGCCGAGATGGGGGACGCGTTCCAGCAGGATCACTTCCATCGGACCGTCTCCCTTTAATCGACCGTGAAGGGCAGCAGGGCGAGAATGCGCGCACGCTTGATCGCGCGGGCCAGCTCACGCTGCTTCTTCGCCTTCACATTGGTGATGCGGCTCGGGACGATCTTGCCCTTCTCGGAGATGAACCGCGAGAGAAGCTTCACGTCCTTGTAGTCGATCTTCGGCGCGTTCGGGCCCGAGAACGGGCAGGACTTGCGCCGGCGGAAGAAGGGGCGCCGGCCCCCGAAGGATGGTGCGGCCATTACTCTGCCCTCCGTTCCGGTCGCTCACGACGTTCGCCCCGCTCGCGCTCGAAACGGGGACGTCCCCGTCCACCGCGCTCGGTCTTGGCGCGCATCACCACCGAAGGCCCTTCCTCGAGCTCTTCGGTGCGAACCGTCATGATGCGGATGATGTCTTCATTGAGGCGCGCGCGTCGCTCCATCTCCTTGACCGCCTCGCTCGGCGCGTCGATCGCCAGCAGCACATAATGCCCCTTGCGATTCTTCTGGATCCGGTAGGCGAGCTGACGCAGCCCCCAATATTCGTTCTTGGCGACCCGGCCGCCGCCCTCGACGATGATGTTCGAGAGCTCTTCGGTGATCGCCTCGACCTGCTTGGCGCTCACGTCCTGACGGACGATGAACACGGTCTCGTAGAAGGCCATCTGGCTTGTGCTCCTTGTCACAGATGCGGAACGCCGGACCCCCTTCACGCTCCTTGACCGGCCTGCGCTCTCGCGCGCTCGGCCGGCGGATCCGACTTCCGCCCGTCCCGACGCCGGGCAGCAAGGATCCCGCCCGGGAAGGCCGCGCTTATAACGCCCCAGGCTGCGCTGCGCAAGGGGTGGAGGAAAGACCGCGCCAGGCTCTCGTCGGGAACCCCGGCACGGCGATCTCAGCCGCCGAAGCGCCAGACGAAATCGATTCCGAAACTTCGTGGCCGGGACGGTCCGAAGAAGGTCGAAGGAATCGGGAACTCGCCATCGTTCGCTCCATCGTAGTAGAGATCGTTGAAGAGATTGGCGACATGGGCGGCAAGCTCCCACCCCGCGTCCGCCTCATAGGCGATGCGCAAGGTGACATCGGCGTAACCTTCGACCCGGGTCAGCCGAAGATTGTCGAGCCCACCGAAAAAGCCGGTCTGGGCATGCAGGTCGGTAGAAACCGCCAACCGCCCGTCGCCCCATGGCTGGTACCAGGCGGCAAACGCCCCGAAGGTCCATTTCGGATTCTGGGTCAGCCGATTGCCGTCACAGGCCGTGCAGATCGCCTCGGGCACGCGATGGACCGAGGTGTGCGACCAGGCGGCGGTCAGCAGAAAATCCCAGTGCGCGTCGGGACGCGCGCGCAGCGTCGCTTCGACGCCCAGACCATTCACCCGCCCGACATTTTCGACCAGCGTATTCAGCAGCGTCTCGTCGAAGAAGGTGATCTGAAGGTCCTTGTAGCGATAATAGTAGCCATTGAGATCAAGGTCGAGCCGACCATCGAAGGCGCTTGCCTTGGCGCCGATCTCATAGGACCAGACCTTTTCTGGATCGAAGGCCGACGGTTTCGTGCCCGCCGGTACCGTCCCGTCGTCATTGACGACGCAGAAGATGCCGAGTTCCTCGTCCGCGCAAGCCTGGATCTCGGCGGGCGTGAAGCCCAGCTCCTGCGGAGTCGGCAGATTCAGCGAAAAGGTCCCGAAACCGCCCGCTTTGTAGCCCTTGGTGACGCTCGCCCAGAAACTCCAATCGTCACTGGCGCGCCAGCGGGCGGTAAAGCGCGGAGTCAACTGATCCCAGCTCTTCCTGTCCTTGACGAATCCCCCATCGAGATTCGGATCCGTGATATAACCGAAGACGAAGAAGGGGCCGAGATCGCTCGACACGGGATTGATCCGCATGGCGAAGCTCTTGCGGTCGTAGGTGTAGCGTACGCCGGTGTTGAGCTCGAAGCGCGGCGTCAGAGCGTAGGTAAGATCGAGAAAGGCGGCCACGCCCTGATAGCGTCCGCGCGCGTCATTGGTTTCGAACAGACCGAGCGGATCGGGCGTGAAGTCGCCATCGAGAAGCTCGGCGCAGCTCACCCCTTCAAAGGCCTCGCACATCAGTTCCTCGTCGGCCTGCTGAGCGAAATGGGCGTCGATCTTCTCGCGATAGCCCGAAACACCGGCGAACCAGCTGAACGGCCCGTCCGCGGTGGACACGAGACGGAATTCCTGGCTGTAGTAGTCGCCCTTCTGATCCTGAAAATAGTTGTTGATGACCAGCGGCGTACCGTCGAAATCCTCCTTGTAGTGATAGCGGTGGGTGCGCACGCCGGTGATCGAAGAGAAGGTTGCAAAACCGAGATCATAATCGATCAGACCGGTGAGCGAGACGATGCGCCCATCGTCACGCGTCCCGGCGCCGAGATCGGTATCGGCATCGCGGCCATTGCCCCGGATGACGAGACCGAGATCCTCGCCCGTTACGGGATCGGCCTGAATCGCACGATAGATGGTGCCGGACTGGTCGCGCACCTCGCCCTCGCCGATCAGGGTGAGGGTGAACCGCTCGCCCTGAT
>RFIU01000081.1 GCA_003695555.1 Alphaproteobacteria bacterium | reverse complement strand
GATAGGCCGGCGCATCGCCGAGCTCACCGCGTGCAAGGGTCGGATAGCGATTGTCCGGCGGCGTCCGGCCGTCTGCCAGCCAGCGGGTCATTGCCATCAGCAGGGCGCGCGCGACCGGTCGCTTGTCCACCGGATTGACGCAGTATTCGAGCATCCGGGGCGTTTTCCAGCGGGCGAAGAAATGCTGGGTGCCGAGCAGGGCGTAGATGCGCGTGCCCGGATCAGGCAGCAGATCCACCCTGCCATCGACGGTCGTGTGCAAGAGCGAGGCGGCGCGCGACCAGTATTCGGTCGAGGTATTGGTGAAGAAGATCTTCGGAACATGACCGAGGGCGCGCGCCCGGTCTAGCAGGCTTGCCTTGCGTCCGGTAACCGGATCGACGCTGGGCGCGGTCGAGAAGGGAAATTCGTCGGTCGGGTAGATGTGCTCTTCGAACTGGCTGAAATGGCGCGTGGTCTGGGCGAAACGGAAGTTGAAGCTGCCCTTGCCGCCACCTGCGACCCTGAGATAGGCACCCTCGAAGACCGGCCCTGTGGCATCGACGAACAGGCCGTCGCGGATCATCGTTGCGATCAGCCTCGCGGACTGGGAATGACCGAAGATGATCGCGCGATGGATCGCGTTCGCCGCCTCTTCACGTGCCCAGCGCATGGAGTCGCGGATCGCGGCAAGGCCGAGGCCGACGACCCGCGGATCCTTCACCCTGACGACGAGTTCGTAGATGCGTCCCGGCTGAAAGTCGAAATCGGCCGTGACATGCAGCCTGGCGGGCACTTCCCTGCCGCTGTCGTCGCGGCGCGTCAGGCGATAGTGCTGCGGCGGGATGATCCGTCGCGGGGCTTCCGGTGCATCGCGAACGGTGAGCACCGGCGCCGGATCGTCGGCCAGCGGATGGCCGCGGGCGCTGATGCCGCCGACAAAGGCGGTGCGGGTCGGCTGTTCGACCTCGAACTCGTAGGCGATGCGGCCGGTGATCGGTGTGCCGTCGGGGTTGCGGGCCACCGGCAGATCGATCATCAGCCGGTCGTTGCCGGGCGGCACGTCCCAGTTCCAGGCGGCGGCCAGCAGGGTGAAACCGCGGCGCATCAGAAAGCCATTTCCGGCACTCGTCGGATTGTTGCCCGAACGCTCGGAATTGAAGATCGAAAGCGCGGTCAGATTGCCGCGATTGGTGACATCAAAGAGCAGCGTATGGTTGCCGCGGGCCGGCCTCTTCGGACGAAGCAGAAGGAAATCTCCGGAAAATTCGATCAGTCCATGCGCATTGCGCGCGGCAAGATCGAGATCGACGATGGCGCGGTTGATCGTTGCCTGCGGATCGACCGCATAATGAAGGCGGCCGCGGATCTTCTCATAGGCGCCGACGCTGCCAAAGGATCGTCCTTGCGCGAAATCGCCGCGCTCTAGGATCTCGACACGGACCACGCGGGCGGCGGCCCCACTCGTCAGGCCGGCGAGCGCGACGAGGACGAGCATGAAGAAGATCCACGCCGCTATCCGCCCGTGAACCTGCTGGCCCGGCCAGATGGCGGTTCCCGTGATCGCCGGCCCGCAGGGCTTGACGCATGACATGATGTTCTTTCCCCCTCCCTTTTCCCGTTCGTTCGGTTTTTGTGCGTTTCTCAGCGCTTCGTCTCGTCGAGACGATCGGCCAATCGATCGGTCGCCAACACCAGTTCGTGGACGATCGCCGGTTCGAAGGCCGAATGGCCTGCCAGGGGCACGATTCGCAGCTCGGCATGCGGCAGGGCATCCTTCAGATCGAAGGCGCTCTTGGGCGGGCAGATGACGTCATAGCGCCCCTGGACGATGGTGGTCGGAATGTCGTGAAGGCGATCGGCCTGCGCGAGGATCTGATCCGGCTGCCGCAGAAAGGCGCGGTGCAGGAAATAGTGGCATTCGATCCGTGCCAGAGCGAGCGCGAAATGATCGGACTGCGCCTCGCGCAGATGGGCGGGATCAGGAGCCAGGGTTACCGTGCTCGCCTCCCAGCGTGCCCAGCGATGTGCGGCATTCAGGCGAACCGTCGGGTCCGGGTGCGTCAGCCGGCGATAATAGGCGGCAAGCAGATTGTGGCGTTCGTCTTCCGGCACGCCGCTGACGAAGCGGGCGAAAGCCTCGGGAAAGATCCGGCCGGCGCCCTCCTGATAGAACCAGCGGATCTCTTCGGGGCGGGCAAGGAAGATGCCCCTCAGGATCAGGCCGGTAACCCGCTCGGGGCATGCTTCGGCATAGAGCAGGGCAAGCGTCGAACCCCACGAGCCACCGAACACCGCCCAGCGATCGATGCCGAGGTGCTCGCGCAGCCGTTCGATATCGGCGAGCAGGTGATCGGTAGTGTTCGCCTCAATCGAGGCGTGCGGCAAGGACCGTCCGCAACCGCGCTGGTCGAACAGGACGATGCGCCAGCGTGCAGGGTCGAAGAAGCGCCGCTGCATCGGCGAAGTGCCGCCGCCCGGTCCCCCGTGCAGGAAGAGAATCGGAAGACCGTCGGCGCGGCCTGACCATTCGTGATAGATGCGGTGCCCCTCGCCGACATCGAGAAAGCCGGAACCCGCGGGTGCGATCGGTGGATACAGCCGACGCCGGCCCTTCTCGTTCTCGCCTCGCGACATGATCCCTGCGCTTCCTTTCTCTCCTCGAGAGAGACAATACCAGCCGGCATTGCCTAGGCCATGTCAGAGGATCAAGCCGCCAGGGCACGATCAAGTCAAGGGCGCATCCCGTCTGCCCGTCCTTCGTCGCCAGGCATGATGAAACAGCCTAGCGGGAAGGACGCGTATCGACGATCTTCCAGCTGCCGTCCGGTTGGCGACAGGCGGTGCCATAGCCGGTCACTTCCTGACCGCCGACGAAGATCTTCTGGGTGAATTCCCGGCAGTAGCGCCCTTCTTCATTTTGGTAGGCGGGCTGTGGCTCGACCCAGCCGTGGTGGCCGGTATCGGGATTCACCCATTCGGAGCGCTCACCCGAAGGCGTATTTTCGAGCGCCCTGTACTGTGCCTGCTCCAGCGCCAGACGGTCGGCACGATCGAGCGACTTGCCGATCTCATTGCCGATCGCGGCCCCGAGAAAGGTGCCGAGCGCGGCACCGACGACCTTGCCGGTTCCATGCCCGCCGATCTCGGCGCCAAGAAGCCCGCCGAGCGCGCCGCCCAGGATCGTGCCCCCCGCCTCCTTTTCGCCCTGTCCGGTACTGGTACAGGCGGCAAGCAGGGTCGCGAGCGCCAGGGTTCCCGCACGAACGGCACCCCGCCAGGATGTCGGGCGGGTCGAGGTGCGTCGGTCTTCTATCCAGTTTGTCATTTTCATCCTCCGATTCATCCTCCGACTGTCGTTGTCTCCCTGATGGGCATGGCATTGCCATTGCTGGCGGATACCTGAAAAAAGGATGGCCGTTGCCGCCTGAATCGACGCTTAACGGAATGCCCAGCCGGCCTGCCCTCCGATGGAAGAACGAGCCGTCCGACGCCTGCATTCCCCGCCCCCTCAACTATCCTGGTGAAGACGAGC
The DNA here is from genome assembly GCA_003695555.1 of Alphaproteobacteria bacterium. Taxonomy (GTDB): domain Bacteria; phylum Pseudomonadota; class Alphaproteobacteria; order Sphingomonadales; family Rhodothalassiaceae; genus J084. The sequence continues at coordinate 4,917 of RFIU01000081.1, read as the reverse complement.
TGGCGGGAAGTTCCAGATGCACGGCAAGACCGCCCATCGCGCTGTCCGACAAACGTACCCGTCCGCCATGGAGTTCCGCGATATCCATGACGATCGAAAGCCCGAGCCCCGAACCAGGGAGACTCTCATCAAGGCGATGGCCGCGCTCGAAAAGGGCGGGGCGTTTGTCGGCGACGACACCAGGGCCGTCGTCCTCGACGCGGATTTCGAGACGCGAGGGGTCATGCTCGCCGACGGAGGCCGGCAACAGTCGCGCGCTCACCCGCACCTGTCGGCGAGCCCATTTGCAGGCATTGTCGAGCAGATTGCCGACCATTTCTTCAAGATCCTGCCGCTGTCCCCGAAAGACGAGCTCGTCAGGCACGTCGCAGTCGATGACGAGGTCGCGTTGTCCGTGAATCTTGCGCATCGCCCGGATCAGCCTTTCAACGGCCGGCCGTACAGGGGTGTGGCGCGCGGCAATGCCGCCGCTGCCGGCGATCCGGGCGCGCTTGAGATGATGGTCGATATGGCGTCGCATGACCTCAACCTGGTCCCTTGCGACACGTGCGAGGTGCGCTTCGTCCGAACGCCCGATTTTCGTTTCCAGCCCTGCGGCCTCGTTGGCCAGCACGGTCAGCGGGGTCTTCAGCGCGTGGGCGAGATTGCCGGCATGCCGACGGGCCCGCTCGATCAGCTTTTCATTGTGCTCGATGAGCGCGTTCACTTCCGCGATCAACCCTTCCATTTCGGTCGGGAAATTGCCTTCCAGGCGCTGCGCACGACCCGAACGGATGGCGGACAGCCCCCGCCGGATGGCGCGCAAGGGGCGCATCGCAATGATGAGCTGAATGAGGATCGCCAGCGCCAGGGCGGCGCCGAAGGCGGACAGCGAGAGCAGGATCAGGCGGCGGAAGGCGGCGATATCGGCGCGCATCTCACGGGTGTCGGCAGCGACCATGAATCGAAAGGGGGTGTCCGCATCCGGCAGCTCGATATCGCGCACCGCAATGCGCAGCGGTTCGCCGGTCGGCCCCGTTTCCTCGTAAAGGCGCTCATGTGACGCGGATATGTCCCAATGGGGATCGAGCGCATGGTCCCACAGCGAGCGCGAGCGAAAGATCGGCTGGTCTCGGCTTGCCACCTGCCAGTAATGGCCCGAATAGGGCTCGGCGTAACGCGGATCGTCAAGCGGACGGGTGAAACGAATGGCGCCGAACTCGTCGATCTCGGCCGCGCCGATCATCGCGTCCAGACTGCGCAGCAGACGGGCGTCGAACTTCTCCTCGACATAGCGTTCGAAAGCAAGCGCCAGCACCAGCCCGCCGATGACGAGGGTCGCGCTCACCCACAGCAGCGAGCCGATCAACAACCTGGCGCCAAGGGATCTGGAAAAGCGCCGGATCATGGGGCGCAGCTCATGCTCTTCTCGCATTCCCCCCGTTCGCTCCAGCGGGTCTTGCGTCGGTTTCAGGATCTTCCAGGCGATAGCCCAATCCTCGCACGGTCCGGATCACCGGCACGCCGATCTTCTTGCGGATGCGATTGACGAAGACTTCGATGGTGTTCGAATCGCGGTCGAAATCCTGATCATAGATGTGTTCGGTCAGCTCGGTGCGCGAGACGACCTTGCCCGGGTGATGCATCAGATAGCTCAGCAGCTTGAATTCCTGCGCCGTCAGATGCACCGGCTCACCACCGACCCGGACCTCGGCGCGGCGCGGATCGAGGGTGACGGCCCCGCAAGAAAGCAGCGGTTCGGCATGACCGCTGGCCCGGCGGATCAGCGCACGCAGGCGTGCCAGCAGTTCGGCCATCTCGAAGGGCTTGGTCAGATAGTCATCGGCACCCGCGTCGAGCCCTTCGACCTTGTCCGACCATGCGTCGCGGGCGGTAAGAATCAGAACCGGGGTCCGGATCCCGCCATCGCGCCACGACTCGAGAACCCTGACCCCGTCTATCACCGGCAGTCCGAGGTCGAGGACGATCGCATCATAAGGTTCGGTTTCGCCCAGGTACTTCGCCTCCTCGCCGTCGGGGGCGAGATCGACCGCATAGCCCGACTGTTCAAGCGCGCGTTGAAGCTGACGGGCGAGATCGTGATCGTCTTCGGCAACCAGAATGCGCATAGCCTTGTTTTCCTTCGGCTTCTCCCCCACCCCACGGGCGTGTCGGCCTTCGTTCCTTCAGTGTCGCTGCTTGACCGACAGGATGCGGCCGGAGTGGGCATCGACGACGACCCGCGCCACCTGTCCGTTCGGACGCAGGATCTTCAGGCGATAGACATAGTGATCCCCTCGCCGCTGAAGATTCTGATCGACGACCCTTCCCGGCACGGCCTTCCGGGCGCGGGCGAGGATCGTGCCATAATCGAGTATTCGCCCCTGTTGCCGGGCGCGACGCGCCTCATCCTGTTCCTGGTCCTGCGGCATTCCGGCAAGAGGTGGCGCGGCCAGCGGCACCAGCGCGAACAGCACGGCGAAAATGGCCAGCAGTGTCGGCCGCGCCGAACGCCATCTCGCGGCGAATGGAAGAGCCGCCGCCTTCGGACGTGGGGACCTTTGGTGCGCCGTCATGGTGTTTGCCGTTCCTTCCGCGCTGCCGAGCCGCCTCTGGACGCAAGATGGCCCGTTTCGCCTAGTGGGTGAATGATCGCCGCGGCCACCTGAACCGTTTCTGAACCCTCCCCCTCCATCTCGGTGGAAAAGAGTTTCGCACGAAGCCTGCCGCAGGCCAAGACCGAGCCTTGACGCGGCGCTCCCGAGCCCCCAGCATCGGCAAGCAAGCCGTCTGCCGCCGGCGCGGACGGCCGGGCGGTGCCCCTGAGCGGGGCATCAGGAAATCGAGGAGGCCCGCCAAGATGATCCGCACCATTCTGGTTCCGACGACCCATGACGTCGATTTCGCCGACTGTCTGCGATTCGCCATTCCTCTGGCCGAGCGGTTCTGCGGCCATCTCGGAGTCCTTTTCGTGCTTCCCGATCCGCGCGCGGCGATTCCCTTCATGGGAGAGGGGCTGACCGCCGACGTCATCCAGGATCTCGTCGAGGCCGCCGAGCGCGAGGGAAAGCTGCGATCGACGAAGGCGCGCGCCCGATTCGAGGAGGCGATCAGAGCCGCCGGCATCGAGGAGAACGACGGCCTTGACGCCCATGATCGGCCGACGGCGAGCTTCGAGGAAGTGGTCGGGCTCGTCGCCGACCGGGTCGGACGGGCTGGACGCATCCATGATCTGACCATCGTCCCGCAACCGACCGCCCCGCACCAGCCGGACGCAGAAGAGATCTTCAATGAGGCTCTGTTCCGTTCCGGCCGCCCGGTCATCGTCGCCCCGGCGGCGGACGGGAGCGAAAGGGAAGGGGGCGTGCCGGATGGCGATGCGGTGATCGGCGAGCAGGTGATGATCGCATGGAACGGCCGGGCAGAAGTGGCACGCGCGGTTTCTGACGCGCTACCGATCATCGCTAGGGCGACGCGTGTGGATCTGCTGGTCGTCGGCGAGGAGCATCCCGACAGGCCCGACGCCGAACAATTGCGGGGGTATCTGCGCCGGCACGGCATCGATTCGCGGATTCGCAGGACCGAGCAGCAGGGCCCGGTCGGCGAGACGATCCTGGCCGAGGCGACCGCCCTCGGCAGCGATCTGCTGGTGATGGGCGCCTATTCCCACAGCCGCTGGCGCGAGATGATTATCGGCGGCGTCACGCGTCACGCCGTGCACCACAGCCCTATCCCGCTGTTTCTGAGCCACTGATGCCGACTCGTTGCGCGATCGGGAAGTCCCGGCGATGACGCTGCTGCGTCTCGAGCAGATATCGTTGCATCTCGGCGATCGGATGCTGTTCGAAGATCTGACGCTGACCGTCTCGGCAGGCGATCGGCTGGCGCTCGTCGGCCGCAACGGCGTCGGCAAATCGACGCTCCTCTCGCTGCTCGCCGGCGAGATCGAAGCGGATGCGGGATCGTCCTGGCGGCACCCGCGCCGGCGTTTCTTCCGCCTGCCGCAGGACCCGTTGCGGCCGGCCGGCCTGACGGCCGCCGCCTTTCTCGCCGAGGGCTGGGATGCCGGCATCGCCGGTGATGAACGGCGTGCCGAGCCCCACGAGGTCGAGCGCCTGCTGGCCGAGATCGGCAGCGATGGGGATGCCCGCCTCGAGACACTTTCCGGCGGCGCATGGCGTCGTCTGGCGCTGGGGCGTGCGCTGCTCGCCGAAGCCGATCTGCTGCTGCTCGACGAGCCGACCAATCATCTCGACCTCGCGGCCATCCGCTGGCTCGAGGAACGGCTGGCGGCCGATCGTCGCGCCCTGGTGGTCATCAGCCATGACCGCGCCTTTCTCGCCCGCGTCACCGATGCCTGTCTCTGGCTGGAGGCGGGCCGCATCCATCGCCTTTCCTGCGGTATCACCGAGCTGCCCGCTCATGTCGAGGAGGTGCGCCGCGAGGAGGCCGAGCGGCTGGAAAAGCTCGGCCGCCGGATCGCTGCCGAGACCCGCTGGGCACGTGAGGGGATCACCGCTCGTCGCAAGCGCAATCAGGGACGACTGCGCCGGCTCGAACGCCTGCGGGAGGCGCGCGGCAGGCTGCTGGCTCGTCGAGAGGGAACGCTTGCTCTTGATCCTCCAGGCGCCGCGCGCAAGGGGGCGCAACTGGTGATCGAGGCCGAGAATGTCGTCAAACGGCATCGGGGCCGCGCGATCATCGACGGTTTTTCGACCCGCATCATGCGCGGCGAGCGGATCGGCATCGTCGGCGCCAACGGGGCTGGCAAGACGACGCTGGTGCGCCTGCTGGCCGGCCTGGACGAACCCGACGAAGGTCGCGTGCGCCGCGCTGAGGGGATGCGGCTGCTGTATTTCGGCCAGATGCGCGCCACCCTTGATCCCGAACGCACGCTCGTCGAGACGATCACCGACGGCACCCACACGCATGTCCGGG
>RFIU01000080.1 GCA_003695555.1 Alphaproteobacteria bacterium | reverse complement strand
GAATCCGCCGAACGCGACGGCCCGATCGTCGTCACCCGGATTTCCACCTCGGGCGGCCAGCTCTGGGGTGTGAATATCGGCCGCTACAGCACCCGCTACCGCGCCGAACAGGTGTTGCTGCGCACCGCGCTGAGCGACATCGGCGCGCTGGGAGAGGCGCTGCGCAAGGTGGTCCAGACGAGCCGCGGTTTCGAGGCGAATTTCGTCGGCATGACGCGCGAGGCCGCCGATCTCGCCTGCCGTCGGCTCACCGCCCGCGGGGTGAGCTGCGAGACCTTCGGCCCGGCCGGCTGAGCGCGCGGCCAAGCGCGGCCAGGGGCCGGGCGACAGCGCAGCGAGGATGAGCGGAATAGGGCAGGCGCCGAACCATGCGGACGCCTGCCCCGAGTATCCCGCAAGGCCGCGTGCGCGACGCGGCCAGCTGCGTTCCGAGCCTCAGCGGCGAATGCCGAGGCGCTTGATGAGGGACTGATACCGGCCCTCGTCGCGGGCCTTGAGATAATCGAGCAGCTTGCGCCGCTGAGCCACCAGCTTCAGCAGGCCCCGGCGCGAGTGATTGTCCTTCTTGTGGACCTTGAAATGCTCGGTCAGGGTCGCGATGCGGCTGGTCAGGATGGCCACCTGCACCTCGGGCGAACCGGTATCGCCCTCATGCGTGGCGTATTCCTTCATCAGCCGCGCCTTTTCTTCGGCAGTGATCGACATCGGGGTCTCCTTTCCTGTCTCTGGGCACAAGCCGGGATGTCGTCCAGCAAGGTCCGTGGAGTGCGGCGCCTGCGCGCCGGCTGCAGGCGTATAGGCCCTTTCGCGCCGCTTGCAAACCCCTGCGCCCGCGATTCGCGCGCGCCCGTGGCCTTTCCCCTCCCCATGCCCTTCGCCCGCCGTGGCGCGGCGGATTGGCCAGCGCAAGGAAACGCGGCCACCGGTAAAGGGGCGAGTGTCCCCCAATGGGAAACATCGGGCGGCGAGAAGTTTACAGAACCTTAGCCAACCGCGCAGCATGCTCTGTCGGCGGGGATGACGCCCGCCCGCGGCCCGCTCGCCGGCGCTGCAGCCGCTGCTGCCCCCGCCGCTTCCGCCCGCCGATCGGGCGGATCTTGCGAAAGGGTCACGAAGGGGCGCAGGGCCCGGCGCGCGCAACATGGCATTGGAAGCGGATGTTCGGCATTCTGGAACTCCTCGGCCTGGCGACACTGGCACAGGCTTTCGCGCCCGCCGGCGAGGCCGAAGGCGAGCCGTTCCGATCCGCTGCTGCCCAGAGCCCGGCCCCGGCCCCGGCCGACGACGGCGCCAGCGCCACCGAGACGGCGCCGCAGGACTCGCTGGGCTGGGAAGCGCTCTACGGCGACGAGGCAGAGGACAGCGACGCGCCGCCGCTCATCTCCGCCGATGGCGCCGCGGCCCCCGTCCTCGAGGGTTTCGATCCCGGGGATGACCGGCTGGTGATCCTCTACGATCCGCGCGCTGGCGCCGATCCCAGCGTGGCGATCGAGACCGTTGCCGATGCCGATGGTAACCTCTTCGATCTCGTCCGCCTCGACGGTGAAGCCGTGGCACGCCTGCCACGGGTGCCCGACACCCCGCCGCTCACCACCGAGAGCCTGGCGCTGGTTCCCGATTCGGAGTTCGCAGGAGGCGAGGACGCATCGGCGTGACGTGGCCCTTGCGCGACAATTGCCGCGCCGAGCCCGGATCGTTTCCCCCTGCGCCTGCGCCACGATCGCCCTGCGCCGCTTGGCGCCCGGAATCTGGCCTCGCCATCGAAATCGGGCAAGGCTGCGGCAATTGGCCGGCGCACGGGTGGCGAGGCGGCAAGACGCGGTGAGGAGTGGGACATGTTCGCGATTCTGGCGCTTCTGGGACTGGTTGCCGCAGGCTTTGCCCTCGACATCGCCACGAATGACGATTCCGGCGGCGGCTCCGCCGACAGCGGCGCGCCGGAGGCCACCGATGGCGATGATCTTCTCGCCGGCAGCGAGCGCGCCGATGATCTCGACGGCGGCGCCGGCGATGACACGATCATCGGCTGGGATGGCAACGATACCCTCATCGGCGGACCGGGCAAGGACGAGATCCTCGGCGGCAACGGCAATGATTCGCTGCACGGCGGCGACGATTCCGACCTGCTTTCAGGTGACGCGGGCGAGGACGCGATCGCCGGTGGCGCCGGCAATGACCAGCTTCTGGGTGGCAGCGGCGGCGACCTGATCTCGGGTGACGGCGGGGCGGACCTGATCACCGGCGACGACGGAGCCGATACCATCGACGGCGGCGCCGGCAACGACACCCTGTTCGGAAACGGCGGCGACGATGTCATCGACGGTCAATCCGACAATGATCACCTTGAAGGCGGCAACGGCGACGACACGCTTGATGGCGGCCTTGGTGCCGACGTCCTCTTCGGCGGATCAGGCAAGGACGACCTCTCGGGCGGGGGCGACGATGACATTCTCGAGGGCGGCGGCGAGCAGGATACGCTGAACGGCGGCGACGGGAATGACACGCTCGATGGCGGAGGACAGGCCGACACGCTGTCGGGCGATGCGGGCGATGACCTGCTGATCGGCGGACTCGGGGCCGATACCCTCAACGGCGGCACCGGAAACGACCGGATCGAGGCCATCGTGCTCGACAGCCCGGCCACCGGCGAGACCGATCAGGACGAAGGCGACAGCATCGATGCCGGCGAGGGAGACGACACGCTCATCCTCGGCAACGACGATGTGGCGACGGGTGGCGCAGGCGCGGATGTCTTCGTCACCGGCACCTATGTAGACGGCAACGCACCCTCGATCCCCGACTATGATTCGACGCAGGATCAGCTGGTGATCGGCTACCAGGGCACGCCGCCCACCACGATCACCGTCGAGACGGCGGTGCCCAGCTCCGGGCCCAGCGTCTCGCTGATCAAGGCCGACGGCCAGATCCTGGCCGAGGTCACCAACACCTCCGGCGTGCCGATCTCGCCGTCCGACGTGGCCCTGGTGCCGCTGGCCGATCTTCTCTGAGCGAGCCCGGCGCGGCAGCCCCTCGCCGCCGCCTCG
>RFIU01000079.1 GCA_003695555.1 Alphaproteobacteria bacterium | reverse complement strand
GCTCGAAACCGCTCGCCTGTGGCCGGCAATCGGGCATTTCACCGCCGAAGACCGCTTCGAAATTACCTGCGTTACCGGCCCCGATGAATACAGTGCGCTGGTCGACAACAACACCTACACCAATCTGATGGCGGCCGCGCATCTGCGCTATCTGGAGGATGTGCTGCGCCGTTACGAACAACGCGACCCCCAAGGCTGGCAGCACTTTTCCCGACGCTTCGGGCCGAGTGTGAAAGAGCGTGAAACCTTTGCCCGTATTGCCCGGTCGATCCATGTTCCGCGCATCGAGGATGCCGACATTCCCGCACAGGACAGCCGTTTCGCAATGCGTCGTCCCTGGCCGCGCGAGCGCACCGCGCGTCCGCTTCTGCTGCATTACCACCCGCTCGAGATCTATCGTCACCGGATCATCAAACAGGCTGACGTGCTGCTGGCGATGGTGCTGAGGCGCGAGCCGTTCGATCGCTGCGAGATGGCGCGCGCCCTGCGCTACTATGGGCCGCTGACAACCCATGATTCGTCGCTTTCGCCGGCGCCGCACGCGATCATCGCAAGCTGGACGGGCGAGTGGGAGGCGGCCCGCGCCTATTTTGCCGACAGCGCTTTCGTTGATCTCGAGAACCGGCATGCGAACAGCGGCGACGGGCTGCACTTCGCGTCGCTGGCGGGTGCCTGGCGGGTGATATCGGAAGGGTTCGCCGGCTTCGATCCCTTGGCTTCCACCGCCTCCTTTCGGCCGCGTCTGCCGCCCTGGCTTGAGGGCTACTCCTTTCGTCTGCGCCGAGAAGGGCGCCTGATCGAGATTGCCGTCACCCCCGCCGGGGTCTGTTACCGGCTGATCGCGGGGGCGCCGATCGACATCCGCCATGACGGCCGTCGCCACCACCTGACGAGCGGGGCGGGGCTGAGGCTGGCGCTCGCGGGAGAAGAGGGATGATGCCCGATGCGATGCTCTTCGATCTGGATGGCGTGATCGCAGATACCGCTGGGCTGCATTTCGCCGCCTGGCGGCGACTGGCGCGCGAGCTGGGAGGCGACCTTCCGAACAGCTTCGAGGTCGGCCTGAAGGGACTCTCGCGCAAGGATTCGCTGGAGAGGATTCTCGCATTTCTCGGAAACACGGTCGGTGACGAAGAACAGCAACGGCTGATGGCGCGCAAGAATGCCTGGTATCGCGACTCGCTGAAATGCATTACCGCCGCCGATGCGTTGCCCGGGGCGAGAAGTATTCTCGAAGCTGCGCGGCAGGCTGGGATCGCACTGGCCCTGGTCTCGCAGAGCCGAAATGCGCCCGAGATCCTGGGGCGCCTGGAGCTGGCGCAGTTCTTCGATCATGTCGTCGATCCCTCGAAGGTGGCTCGGGGCAAACCGTCGCCGGACATCTTTCTTGCCGCCGCCGGTGCGCTGAACGTGGCACCGGCGCACTGCATCGGGATCGAGGACGCGCCGGCCGGAGTTCTTGCGATCCGGCGTGCCGGGATGTTCGCGCTCGGCATCGGGGCGCGCGACGAACTGGACAAGGCGCACATGGTCCGAGCGGATCTTGCGTCGGTGGACCTCCGGCAACTTTTCGCCCGCTGGCAGGCCTGGCGCACGGGTGCGGATGCAGGAAAGTCGGGGCAATCTGCGAAATTATGACTTGCAATCGATTGCATCCAAGATTAGTCTGCACCGACGGCCATGGCGGAAAATTCACACGCCAAAGCTCCGCGGTGCGATGGCGGACAATCGCCGGTAACCGTGTTTCATGAAACCGGGGCCTCACCTGCATTTTGCCGGTTGGCCATAACAAGAAGAGGAAAGGGAGGGCGCCATGCGAGCGTTCATTGCAAAGGATTACAAGCCGAACGGAAGGGAGAGTGCCAATAGCCGGCTCGCGCCAAGTCCGGCGCAGCTGCGACTTGCCCGTCTCGGCACGACGGTGGCGATGATAGCCCTGATGGCGGCAGCTTCGGCCGACGCCCATGCGCAGGATGCCGGCGCGCAGGACACGTCGGACAGCAGGGCGAACGATACCCTGATGCTCGAAGAAATCGTCGTCACTGGCCGGCCGGCCGGTGATGCGATCCGCAAGCTCGAAGCCTCTTATGCGATTTCCACCATCTCAGCCGACGAAATCGCGAAATACGCGCCCAAGAGCACCGCCGACATGTTCAAGACGGTGCCCGGTATCTGGGTCGAAAGCTCGGGCGGTGAGGCCGGCGCCAATATCTTCGTGCGCGGCTTTCCCTCGGGCGGAGATGCGCCTTTCGTGACCGTCTCGGTCGAAGGCATGCCGATCTATCCGGCCTCCACCCTTTCCTTCCTCGAGAATTCCTCACTTTTCCGGATCGACGAGACGGTCGAGCGGCTGGAATCGATTCGCGGCGGCGTCAATGCCGTCTATAACAAGGGCGAGGTGGGCGCGACCTTCAACTTCCTGCTCAAGGAGGGCGGACCCGACTATGAGGGACTGTTCAAGGCGAGCGTCACCGATTTCGGCGGATACCGGTTCGATACCGTCTTTTCCGGGCCGATCAACGAGAACACCACCTTTATGATCGGTGGCTTCTACCGGGCTTCCCCCGGCGTGCGCGACGCGCAGTTCAATTCCGAACGCGGTGGACAGGTGACCGCCAAGGTCACGCATACCCTCGAAAACGGCAAGTTCAGCATCTACGCCCGGCTCACCGACGATCGCGTCGCCTGGCTGCTGCCGATCCCGGTGATCTCGGATGCCAAGGGCAATGTGCGGGAATTTCCCGGCTTTTCCATCGGTCACGGCAATCTGATCGGCAATGCGACACGGCTGGCGCGACTCGAAGTCGGTCCCGGACAGTTCATCGACCGCAGCCTCGATCGCGGCCGCGGCACCAATTATTTCCTCCTCGGCGGAACCGGACAGTATGACTTCGGACCGCGCTGGCACGTCACCGAACGCTTCAACTACATGAAGGGTGATGCGCCGACCTTCGGTCTCGTTCCGGCGATGACGCCGCGCTCGGCGGCCGATTTTCTCGCCGAGGTCGGTGGCGGCACCGGCGGCACCTTCACCTATGTCGATACCGGCGAGGCGGTTCCGCTCGACCGGCAGGTGATGACCGCCGGATGGTGGTCGGTGCAGAAGAATCTGCAGACCTTCAGCAACGACCTGTCGATCCGGCGCGACATCGGCGATGACCAGACGCTGACCTTCGGCGCCTTCTTCACCGACTATTCGTCGAAGGATCTCTGGTATCTGGGCAACAATCAGCTGCTCAGCGCCGAACAGAATGCGCGCCGCATCGACCTCGTACTCGACGACGGGCGGCAGGTCACCCGTGACGGCTTCGTCGGCGCTCCCTTCTTCGACGTCAATGCCTCCTACAACAACACGACGATCGCCGGTTACCTCTCCTACGAATGGGACGTGACGGATCGCCTGCGGATCGACGGCGGTGCTCGGGTCGAGAATCAGAAGGTCGACGGGACGCTGGAAAATGTCGATTTCGGCGTCGATCTGGACGGCGATCCGACGACGCTTTTCAACAACAATGCGGCCGTCCTGAACGGAACCTTCCGGACGATCGATTTCAAGGACACGGTGATCGCCGGCACGGTCGGTGCCAATTACATGATCGGGCGGGACATGGGCGTCTTCGCGCGCTTCAGCCGCGGTCACAAGGTGCCGCAGTTCGACAGCATGCGTGATGGCAATTTCACGATCCAGGCTTCCAACCAGTATGAGGCCGGGTTCAAGGCGAACACCGACTATGTCGGCGTCTTTTCGACCTTCTTCTTCAATGACTTCACCGGGCTTCCCTTCCTCCAGCAGTTGGAAGGACAGGCGCCGCGCACGGTGATCGGCACATCGCATGCGCTCGGCGTCGAGCTCGAGCTCGTCGTCACCCCGCCGATCGAGGGATTGAGCCTGCACGTCCAGGGAACCTGGCAGAATGCGGAATTCGACAAGCTGCAGAATCCGCAGGGTCAGGATCTTTCCGGCAATCGGGTACAGCGCCAGCCCCGTTGGCAGTTCCGCGTGACGCCGAACTGGGATCGAGAGGTTCCGGGTCTTGGACATCTGACGCTCTATGGAAGCTGGACCCATGTCGGCAAGCGCTTCTCGGATCCCGAGAACCAGCAGCCGCTGGCCGCCTATGACAAGATCGATCTCGGTGCCGTGCTCGAATTCAACGGAGGCTTCTTCCTTCAGGTGGTGGCCGACAATCTCAACAATTCAAACGGCCTGACCGAGGGCAATCCGCGGCTGCTCGGTTCGCAGGGCACGGGCGTGATCTTCGCACGTCCGATACTCGGGCGGTCGTTCCGCTTTACCGGCGGATACCGTTTCTAGCCGCGAGCAGAAGGATCGCCGACAGGCGATCCGCTCGGGTGTGACGGGTCCTCCTCCCCCCAGCGCCCGAAAGGTGAAGGGATCGTCCGGTGGCAATGCGCCGGGCGATCCTTTTCTCATGTTCTTTTTCTCCGGGCGAAGGTGCGCCCGTCGCTCACCTTTCGGGCTGTTTGCGGCGTCGGTGGCGCGCGGCAAGCTGGTTGAGCCCTTCGACCAGCATCGAGAAGGCGATGGCGAAATAGAGATAACCGCGCGGAATGTGGAAATGCAGACCGTCAGCGATCAGCGCCACGCCGATCAGCAGCAGAAAAGAGAGTGCCAGCATCTTGGTGGTCGGGTGGGCCTTAATGAAGCGGGTGGTGGGTTCGGCAGCCCACAGCATGACCAGGATCGCCGCGGTGATCGCCGCGATCATCACCGGCAAGTGGTCACTGAGGCCCACGGCGGTGATCACCGAGTCGAGCGAAAAGACGACATCGAGCACCATGATCTGAGCGACCACCAGCGCCAGCGAAGCGGTCCGCGATTGCGGCAGGTTTTCATGGCGGCCTTCCACCTCGCCGTGGATCTCGCGCGTCGCCTTGACGAGCAGGAAGAGGCCGCCGCTGAGCAGTACCAGATCACGTACCGACAGTTCGCGTCCGGCGAAGGCGAACAACGGCGCGGCAAGACCGATGACCCAGGCGATCACCGTGAGCAGGGCGATGCGCGTG
>RFIU01000078.1 GCA_003695555.1 Alphaproteobacteria bacterium | reverse complement strand
GTCTTCGCCCCGATTTCTGCCTCTTGCCGTTCATCGCCTCCAGCCCTCCGGCACTTCCTTACCTTCCGCCACTGATTTCTTCCACTTCACCCGCCGGTGCGCGCCGGCATTCATCGCCAGGCGGCATCCGCGGCGATATTGGCCGCAATCTCGCGCTCCCATCGCTCGCCGTTGTCGAGCAGCTTCTGCTTGTCGTACATCAGCTCCTCTCGGGTTTCGGCCGCGAATTCGAAATTCGGTCCCTCGACGATGGCATCCACCGGGCAGGCTTCCTGACACAGGCCGCAGTAGATGCATTTGACCATGTCGATGTCATAGCGCGTCGTACGCCGACTGCCGTCAGCACGCGGCTCGGCCTCGATGGTGATGGCGAGCGCCGGGCAGATCGCCTCGCACAGCTTGCAGGCGATGCAGCGCTCCTCGCCGTTGGGATAGCGCCTGAGCGCATGTTCGCCGCGAAAGCGCGGGCTCAGCCGACCCTTCTCGAAGGGATAGTTCAACGTCGTCTTCGGCTTGAACATGTAGCGGAAGGTCAACGCCATCGCCTCGAGGAATTCGAGGAGAAGGAAGGTGCGCACAAAATGTCGCACGGTGCCAGTCATCGCTCGCCTTTCCCTGTTGGGCCCGCCGGAACGGCGCCCGTCATCCATTCCCGGCCGCCGGGCCGAAGGTCACGGCCCAGCCGGCATAGACCACGACGAAGAACAGCGACAAGGGAAGAAACACCTTCCATCCCAGTCGCATGAGCTGATCATAGCGATAGCGCGGTACGGTCGCCTTGACCCAGGCGAAGATGAAGAAGATGGCGCAGATCTTGAGGAACAGCCACAGCGGCGGCGGAATGAACTCCAGGAAGGTGAACGGCGCATACCAGCCGCCGAGGAACAGTACGCTCATCATCGCGCACATCAGGAAGATATTCGCATACTCGCCGAGCCAGAAGAGCGCGAAGGCCATCGAGGAATATTCGACCTGATAGCCGGCGACCAGCTCGGCCTCCGCCTCGGGCAGATCGAAGGGCGGCCGGTTGGTTTCCGCCAGCGCCGAGATCAGAAAGATCACGAACAACGGGAAGAACGGCCAGATGTTCCAGTGAAGAATGCCGCCCGCCTGAAAGCGCACGATGTCAGAAAGATTGAGCGAGCCCACCACCACCAGCAGCGATACCAGAACGAAGCCGATGGAAACCTCATAGGAGACCATCTGCGCCGCCGAACGCAGACTGCCGAGAAAGGCATAGCGCGAATTCGACGCCCATCCCGACATGATGATGCCATAGACGCCCAGCGACGAGATCGCCAGAACATAAAGGATTCCGACATTGAGGTCGGCCAGCACCCAACCGTCGGCCCAGGGAATCACCGCCCAGGCGACCAGCGCCAAGGTAAAGGAGATCATCGGCGCGATCAGAAAGATCACCTTGTTGGCACCGGCCGGGATCACGGTTTCCTTGATGAACAGCTTCAGACCGTCAGCGAAGGATTGCAGCAGGCCGAAGGCGCCGACGACGTTCGGTCCCTTGCGAAGCTGCATCGCCGCCCAGATCTTGCGCTCGGCATAGACGCCGAAGGCGACTACCAGCAGCAGAGGCGCGACGATCGCCAGAATCCAGATGACGATCGCCGCCACTTCGGCCAGCGGCCCGCCGCCCAGAAGATTGCTCAAGAACTCAACCATTGGTTCCCGTCGCCTCCCCGCTGGTGCCATGACAGACGGCATCGCACTCGGCCATCGTGCGCGATGCGCGTGCAATCGGATTGGTGAAATGGAAGCGGCCGACCGCCGTCGGGATCGGCCCCGATGCGATATCGCCGGCACGCCCGAATTCGCCCCATTCGGCATCCGGCTTGACATCGATCTCGGCGATGAAGGGCAGCTCTTCGCCAAGGCGTGCGAGCAGCGCCGCACGATCGTCGAAGGGCAGCCGACGGCCAACAACGTCGGAAAGCGCCCGGAAGATCGTCCAGTCCTCGCGCGCGTCACCGGGCGGCGGTACTGCTGGTTCCGCCCATTGCACGCGACCTTCCGTATTCAGATAGATGCCATGCTTTTCCGTGTAGGCGGCCGCCGGCAGAATGACATCGGCGTGACGAACACCCTCGTCTCCATGGGTGCCGACATAGACGGTGAAGACGTTGGCGAACGCGGAAGTGTCGAATTCGTCGGCGCCGAGCAGGAAGACCGCCTTCAGCCGCCCTTCGCGCGCATCCTCGAGGATCGCCGCGATTCCCCCTTCGGTGGCAAGACCGAGGTCGAGCGCGCCGACACGAGCGGCAGCGGTGTGCAGAACATTGAAGCCGTTCCATGCGGGCTCCCCGGCGTCTTCTTCGCTTCCGCCGGCCTTCTCCGCGACCCGCATGCCGAGCTTTTCGGCTAGGGCGCGTGCCGCCGCCCAGATCGCCGCACCGTCGGCGCGCATGAGCGCCCCCTGCCCGAGGATCAGGGCCGGGTGCTCTGCCTTCTCAAGTACCTTGGTGAAGGGATGCTTGCCTTCCAGCAGGACCGTCAGCAGGGCGGCATCGTCGCCGAGCTCCTCGACCGCATAGGTAAGGTCGCTCGACCCACCGATCCGCGCCACCCGGCAGCCGTTGCGCACCATACGGGCGATGCGGGCATTGAAGACCGGCGCTTCAAGACGCGGGTCGCTGCCGATCAGCAGCAGCGCGTCCGCCCGTTCGATGCCGGCAATGCCGCTGTTCATCAGATAGCCGGCGCGCACCCCCGGCTCCAGCCTGGTGCCGTCCTGGCGTCCCTCGACGCGCGTGCAACCGAGCGTCTTCAGCCATTCGCGAAAGGCATACATGCCCTCCAGCTCATTGAGATCGCCGACGACGCCGGCGATCTCGTCGCCGTTGATCCCCTTCAACCCCTCGGCAATCGCCTCGAAGGCCTCTTCCCAGCTCGCTTCCTCGAGCCGACCGTTGCGGCGCACCCATGGGCGATCGAGACGCCGCTCCTTCAGGCCGTCATAGGCAAAACGCGTCTTGTCCGAGATCCACTCTTCATTGACGTCCTCATGCAGACGAGGAAGCACCCGCATGACTTCCATGCCGCGGGCATCCACCCGGATGTTGGAGCCGAGCGCGTCCATGACGTCCACCGTTTCGACCTTGCGCAGCTCCCAAGGACGGCCGTGAAAGGAATAGGGCGCCGATGTCAGCGCCCCGACCGGGCACAGGTCGATGACATTGCCCTGCAGTTCGCTGGTCAGCGCCGATTCCAGATAGCTCGTGATCTGCATCTTCTCGCCGCGATAGATGGCACCGAGTTCGGGTACGCCGGCGACATCCTGCAGGAAGCGGATGCAGCGGGTGCAGTGGATGCAGCGGGTCATCACCGTCTTGATCAGCGGCCCCATGTATTTTTCGGTCACCGCCCGCTTGTTTTCGGCATAGCGCGAGGCGCCGCGGCCGTAACCCATCGTCTCGTCCTGCAGGTCACACTCGCCGCCCTGATCACAGATCGGACAGTCGAGAGGATGATTGATCAGCAGGAATTCGAGAACGCCTTCGCGCGCCTTCTTCACCGTCTCGGTATCGGTGCGGATCACCATGCCGTCGGCCGCCGGCATCGCGCAGGAGGCGATCGGCTTCGGGCTCTTCTCCATCTCGACCAGGCACATCCGGCAATTGCCGGCGATCGACAGGCGCTCGTGATAGCAGAAGCGAGGAATCTCTTCACCCGCCGCCTCGCAGGCCTGCAGCACGGTGGCGCCGGCCGGCACCTCCACTTCCTTGCCGTTGACGGTCAGTTTCGGCATCGCTCTTCGCCCTCGCCCTGTGCTATTCCGCCGCGATCGCGCCGGTACGGCGCTGATAATCATCGATCCGGCGTTCGATTTCGTCACGGAAGTGTCGGATCAGTCCCTGAATCGGCCAGGCGGCGGCATCGCCCAAGGCACAGATCGTGTGCCCCTCGACCTGCTTCGTGACCTCCAGCAGCAGGTCGATCTCCTCACGCCGGGCACGCCCTTCGACGAGTCGCTCCATCACCCGCCACATCCAGCCCGTTCCTTCGCGGCAGGGCGTGCACTGACCGCAGGATTCGTGCTTGTAGAAATAGCTGAGCCGGGCGATCGCACGGACGATGTCGGTGGACTTGTCCATCACGATCACCGCTGCGGTCCCAAGACCCGATTGCGCTTCCCGCAAGGCGTCATAGTCCATCAGCACCTCGTCGCAGACCGACTTCGGGATCAAGGGCACCGAGGAACCGCCCGGGATCACCGCCAGCAGATTGTCCCAGCCGCCGCGCACCCCACCGGCATGGCGTTCGATGAGATCGCGCAGCTGGATGCTCATCGATTCCTCGACCGTGCAGGGCTTGTTCACATGGCCTGAAATGCAGAACAGCTTGGTACCGGTATTGTTGGGCCGACCGAAGCTCGAAAACCAGCCGGCGCCGCGCCGCAGGATCGTCGGCACCACCGAAATGGATTCGACATTGTTGACCGTCGTCGGCGCGCCATAGAGGCCGACCATCGCCGGGAACGGCGGCTTGAGGCGCGGCTGCCCCTTCTTGCCCTCCAGGCTCTGCAGCATCGCCGTTTCCTCGCCGCAGATATAGGCGCCCGCACCGCGATGCACATGGATGTCGAAGTCATAACCGGAGCCGCTCGCATTGCGACCGATCAGCCCTTTCTCATAGGCCTCAGCCACCGTGGCTTCGAGGCGCTCGGCCTCGCGATAGAATTCGCCGCGCACATAGATGTAGGCGGCGGTCGCGCGCATCGCGAAGCCGGCAAGCAGGGCGCCCTCGATCAGCTTGTGCGGCTCATGACGCAGGATCTCGCGGTCCTTGCAGGTGCCCGGCTCCGACTCGTCGGCATTGACCACCAGATAGGCGGGTTGGCCGGCAGGGCGCTCCTTGGGCATGAACGACCATTTGAGGCCGGTCGGAAAGCCGGCGCCGCCGCGCCCGCGAAGCCCCGACTCCTTGACCTCCTCGATGATCCAGTCCTGGCCCTTGGCCATGATCTCGCGGGTGCCGTCCCAGTCGCCGCGCTTCATCGCGGCATCGACACCCCAGTCCTCATAGCCATAAAGATTGGTGAAGATGCGGTCCTTGTCCTGCAGCATGGATCACTCCCCGTTCTTGCCAAGGCGCCTGCGCATGACCACCGCGAGCAGGAAAAAGAGTGTGCCCAGGTTCAAGAACACCAAGCCGAAGAGGAAAGAGGTGCTGTCACCGTCCTTCGACCAGAGCGCCAGACTTCCCGCTCCGGTCAGAAACAGGGCGAGAGCGACGACGAGGAACCACCGCATCTTCATTTCACATGCTCCTTGAGCGTCGTCGGGCCGCCTTCGGGGGCTGCGAACTGTCGATCCACCTGCGGTCCCGGCTTCGGCGTCTCTCCCCGCCTGAAGGCCTCGAGAATCGCCTTCATGCGCTCATAGTCGAGATCCTCGTAATAATCATCGTCGATCTGCACGACGGGGGCGTTGACGCAGGCGCCGAGACACTCGACCTCGCTCAGGTGGAAGAGGCCGTCGTCGGTGGTCCGCCCCTTTTCCAGCCCCATATCGCGGCAGGCGCGGAACACCTCGTCGGAGCCGCGCAGCCAGCAGGGCGTCGTGCCGCAGACCTGCACATGATAGCGGCCGATAGGCTTCAGATTGAACATCGTGTAAAAGGTTGCGACCTCGAGCACCTTGATCGGCGGCAGGTCGAGCATCCCGGCGATGTGCTCGATCACCTGACGCGAAACCCAGCCGCCGTTCTGGCGCTGCGCGAGATGCAGCAGGGGCAGCACCGCCGAACGCTTGCGGGCCGGCGGATACTTGGCGAGGATCCGCTTCACCTCTGCCGCATTGTCTTCCGAAAAGGCGAAGGGCTCGCCGTCCTCGACCACCTTCAAATGCCGATGCATCGTTCCGCCGTTCCTTCCCTGTGGCGGGCAACCCGCCCGTTCCCGCATCCCGTCCGTCAGCGGTCCACCTCGCCGAACACCACGTCGATCGAGCCCAGCACCGCCGGCACGTCGGCCAGCATGTGGCCGCGCAGCATCGTGTCCATCGCCGCCAGATGAACGAAGGCCGGGGCGCGGATCTTGCAGCGCCATGGACGATTGGTGCCGTCGGAGACGAGATAGACGCCGAATTCGCCCTTCGGGGCCTCAACCGCGGCATAGACCTCACCCGCGGGGACCTTGAAGCCTTCCGTATAAAGCTTGAAGTGATGGATCAGCGCTTCCATCGAACGCTTCATCTCGCCGCGACGCGGCGGCGCGACCTTGTGATCGTCGGTCAATACCGGGCCGTCGGGCATCTCGTCGATGCACTGGCGCATGATCTTGAGCGACTGACGCATCTCTTCCATGCGGACCATGAAACGGTCGTAGCAGTCGCCATGACGGCCTACCGGCACGTCGAAGTCCATCCGGTCATAGACGTCATAGGGCTGCGCCTTGCGCAGGTCCCAGGCCAGGCCGGTGGCACGCAGCATCGGCCCCGACAGGCCCAGCTCGAAGGCCTGTTCCTGGGTCAGCACGCCGATATCGACATTGCGCTGCTTGAAGATCCGATTGTCAACCAGAAGCGTGGCGATGTCATCGAGCACCTTCGGGAAGCGCTCGGTCCAGTTCCAGATATCCTCGATCAGATCGGGGGGCAGATCCTGATGGACGCCGCCGGGGCGAAAGTACTTCGCATGCATCCGCGCGCCGGACGCGCGCTCATAGAAGGTGCACAGCGTCTCGCGTTCCTCGAACCCCCACAGAATCGGTGTCAGCGCGCCGACGTCCATGGCATGCGTGGTGACATTCAGGATGTGATTCATGATCCGCGTCAGCTCGGCATAGAGGACGCGGATGTACTGACCGCGCTCAGGGACCGAAACCCCGAGCGCCTTCTCGATCGCGAGCACGAAGGCGTGCTCCTGATTCATCGGCGCGGCATAGTCGAGACGGTCGAAATAGCCGATCGCCTGAAGATAGGTCTTGTGCTCGATCAGCTTCTCGGTGCCGCGATGCAGCAGGCCGATGTGCGGATCGGCGCGCTCGACCACCTCGCCGTCGAGCTCGAGGATCAGACGAAGAACGCCATGGGCGGCAGGGTGCTGCGGCCCGAAATTGAGATTGTAGTTCTTGATCTTGCGCTCGTCGGGGGCGCTGTCGCGCGGCATCACTCTTCTCCCTGACGCTCGCCCGCCGCAGCCTTCTCGTCACCGGGCAGGATGTATTTCGCGCCCTCCCAGGGGCTCAGAAAATCGAAACGCCGGAACTCCTGGGCGAGCTTGACCGGCTCATAGACGACGCGCTTGAGCTCTTCGTCATAGCGCAGTTCGACGAAGCCCGAGAGCGGGAAGTCCTTGCGCAGCGGATGCCCCTCGAAACCATAGTCGGTGAGGATCCGACGCAGATCCGGGTGTCCGGTGATGCGGACCCCGAACATGTCCCAAAGCTCGCGCTCGAACCAGTCGGCGTTGGGAAAGACTCCTGTGATGCTGGGAATCGGCGTTTCCTCGTCGGTGCGGATCTTGACCCTGATGCGCTGATTCAGCTCCATCGAGAGCAGGTGATAGACGACATCGAAGCGCCTGTCGCGTTCCGGCCAGTCCACGCCGCAGATATCGATCAGCGTACGAAAGCGGGTCTGTCCGTCGTCACGCAGGAAAGTCAGCACCTTGACGATCTGATCGGCATGAGTCTCGATCGTCAGCTCGCCTTTGACGACCTGCCAGCTCTGGACCTCGAAGGCGAGCGCCTCCGCGATCCGCGCGCCAAGCTCCCTAAGTTCCGCCTCGTTCACGCTCATCGTCCCAGGCTCTCCATTGCCGGCCCCGGCCAGGCGGGCCGAAGAAATCAGCGCCGCAGACTTCCTTCCCGGCGGATCTTCCGCTGCAGTTGAAGGATGCCATAGAGAAGGGCTTCGGCCGTCGGCGGACAGCCGGGAACATAGATGTCCACGGGCACGATCCGGTCGCAGCCGCGCACCACCGAATAGCTGTAATGATAATAGCCGCCGCCATTGGCACAGGACCCCATCGAGATCACATAGCGGGGCTCGGCCATCTGGTCATAGACCTTGCGCATCGCCGGCGCCATCTTGTTGCACAGCGTGCCGGCGACGATGATGACATCCGACTGGCGCGGACTGGCGCGAGGTGCGACTCCGAAACGCTCGAGGTCATAGCGCGGCATGCTGGTGTGCATCATCTCAACCGCACAGCAGGCCAGTCCGAAGGTCATCCACCACAGCGAACCGGTGCGCGCCCAGTGGATCAGCTCTTCCGCGCTGGTGACCAGAAAGCCCTTGTCGGCCAGCTCCTTGCGCACGTCCTCCAGAAAGGCGTCCTTGCCGTCGGTGACGAGCGGTGCGCCTTCGGGCACGACGGGACGTTCGAGCTCTACTCCCATTCCAGCGCCCCCTTCTTCCATTCATAGGCAAATCCGATGGTCAGGACGACGAGAAAGACCATCATCGACCAGAAACCGTACATGCCGATCTTCGCAAGGCTCACGGCCCAGGGGAAGAGGAAAGCGACCTCGAGATCGAAGATGATGAACAGCAGGGTCACAAGGTAGAAGCGCACGTCGAACTGCCGGCGGGCGTCGGAAAAGGCCTCGAACCCCGACTCGTAGGCCGAAAGCTTCTCGGCATCCGGACGCTGTTCGGCGATGAACATCGCCGCGCCGACGAAGATGACGGAAAACAGGGCGGCAACCCCCAGGAAGATCAGTACCGGCAGATAGTCATGCAGCAGATTGTCCAAGGTTCCGTCCTCCGCGTTGCGAACCATGTGCTGCGGCAGGCGATCCCGGCGTGGGAAGAGCGACCCGAATTCGCGGATCCGCCGGAAGCGATACGCCGAAAGCCGTGTGGCCATCGTGCACCGTGTCGCGGCTATAGCAGGTTTGGTTCGCGCTTTCCAAGCCCGAACTTGTGCGGCGGGGTACCATTCACGCGATATGGCATATCTTATTGGGGGACAGGGCATTCCATCTTTGCGATGGCGACACTTGGCGGACAGGAACAGGGGATCGAGCGCAAGAACAGCGAAAGGCAAGGCCGGCCACAGCGACGAGCAAGCCCGGCACACCCCTTCTTTGCGGGCTGTGGCTTTGCGGACTGTGATAGAATCTGCCGCTTTCTGAATGCCGAGTCGGTCCGCGCCCCGCGAGAAGGACCGGCAATCCCGAAAGAACCGCGCGCAACAACACCGGCGCCGAAGGTGTCACCTCCACTCGTCGAGAGTGCAGCAGTTATCAGGGATTTCAGATCCCGGTGTCTTCCGGCGAGTCGCCCTCACCCTCTCCGAGCCGTTCCATCAAGGCGATGATGTTTCTTCGCGTCGCCTCGTCGGGAATCTGATAGAAGTAACGGACCAGATTGATGGTCTCGCGTCGGCCGACGTGACGTGTGTTGAAGAGCTCTTCGACCACCTTGCGATCCGACGTCTCGTTCAGATCTTCCGGCATGTCGTCGAAGAAGTATGAAACCGGCACATGCAGCACCTGCGAAATCTTGTAGAGATTGCTGGCGCCGATACGATTCATGCCGCGTTCGTACTTCTGGATCTGCTGAAACGTCAGATCAAGGGCATCCGCCAGTTTTTCCTGGCTCATCCCGAGAAGGGTACGCCGCAGACGGACCCTCGCCCCAACATATGCATCGATCGGATTTGCGCCTCGTGCCAATCTGGCCTCCCGTGACTATTCAGCCGATCGCCCGGCGACCGGCGGCAGGTTTTCCCTTGCGACCCGACCCCCTGTCGAACGTGCGCCGGCCCCGTGCCGGCAAACGACACTCTACTCTTTAAATTATTCTCCGCCAAGAGCACAAGCCTTTGACAGGAAAGTTTTTTTCACTCTTTGCAGTAGAAATGTGGTGAAATAATAACTGTATTTCACCTCTAAGAGAAGGAGTTTTTTTCAACCGATCCCGGCAGGGCGCACCTTTCCCTGCCCGGTCATGTCCTCTTCCGGGACCCGCATCGGCGACATCTTCGGATGACCGGAAGCAGAACCCCCGCCACTCAGGCAGTATCCGAAACCGTTCTCAGTCCATCCGGGAGGAAGCGGAATTCTGCTGGGATACGGAATGTGAAGCGGTCCCGGTCGTTGCTATCAGTGCGTTGCGCAGCTGCACGATGCTGTGTTCGAGCCAGGTCCGCTCACGATCGGAGCGCGTGCGCTCTCTTGCCCGCTCCAGCCAGCGAAGCGCAGCCGGCAGGTCCACCGCCCCGCCGTCTCCTGCCGCCAGCTTTCGGGCCAGTTCGATCATCGCCCAGACGCGGCCTTCGTCAGCCATGCGCTCGAGTCGGGCCCGATCGAGAACTAGCAGATGGAAGCGGCCTGCATGCCCATCCCCGGTATCTGCCGGGGTCGGGTCTTTATCCTTACCCATCCCCGGCGGCTGCGAAATCTCCTGCGGATCAAGCCCCAGCGCCGCCAGTCGGGCAAGCGCCCCTTGATGCCCCGCACGGGCAGCCTGCATCTGCCAGTAGAGCGCCTCTTCATGGTCTGCCGGGCCACCGATGCCCTTCTCGATCATTTGTGCCAGCCGCCAAGCGGCCTGCGCATTTCCCGCCTCGGCAAGCTTGCGGAAATCGCGACGCGCCTCGGCGAAGCGCTGCAAGGCATAGCCTGCGATGGCATCACCTAGGCGGATATCGTCGTCACCGGCCGCCTTCGCCGCCGGGGCTTGTTCGGCAGATAGCGGTGCGCCGACTGGCGAGGGCGCGGCTGCGGATGAGAACGCGTCCTGCTCGCCCGTTTCTTCCGCTTCTGCCGGCGTCCGTGCGAGCAACAGCACCAGCAACAGGATCATCCCGCCGACAGCCATCACCCCTGTCAAGGGGCGGTAAAGCATCACCGAAACCGTGGAAATCTCCGAAATCCGGGAACTGGCGTGGTGAATGGGTGGCATGGCTGATTCTTCCTGCATCGCGGCCTGTCTCATCTCCGTTTCTTCTCTGCCGATTCTGTCTGCCGAGAGGTCAATCCCTCTTTAACGAATGCCGACAATTTTGCTGCAAGTTTCCGGCAAGTCTCCACTTTCGCCCATCTGCCGACCTTGTCAGCGGTCGTTTCGGCCGTTAGCCTCGCCCATGGCGGTTGAGAGGGAGGAAAGGGAGGTAAGACAGGATGTGGGCACGCTGGCAGGCGATCACCTTGTGGAAGCGGATACTCGGTGCGCTGTTCGCCGGTATTCTGATCGGTGCCGCCCTGAAGGCCGCCGGCTACGGCGAATATGGAGCGGCGCTTCAACCTGTCGGTCAATTGTTCATCAATGCCATCAAGATGCTGATGGTGCCGATCGTCTTCGTCACCATCGTTGCGGGGGTCACCTCGCTTCGGGACAGCAGCCGTCTCGGACGAATGGCCTGGCGAACCATTCTGCTCTATCTCGTCACCACCGCCTGCGCCGTTACCATCGGCCTGGTCGTCGCCAACTGGATCGAGCCGGGCGCGGGCGTGCGCCTGCCCGACACCGGCGAGGAGGTCCGTCGTGCCACGCTGTCGGTGAAGGACATCCTGGTCGGCCTGATCCCCGCCAATCCGGTGACCGCGATGGCCGAAGGCAAGGTGCTGCAGATTATCGTCTTCGCGATCCTGCTGGGGCTCGCCATCAATGGCGCCGGCGCGCGCGGACGCCTCCTCAAGGACTTCTTCGACGCCGCCAATGATGTGATCATGAAGCTGGTTCACTTCGTGATGGAGGCGGCCCCCTTCGGAATCTTCGCCCTGATCTTGTGGGTGATCGCGGAACTTTCGCCCGCCGAACTCTTCCGTCTCGTCTGGGTGGTGGTGGCGCTCTATCTTGCCTGCCTGATTCAGATCTCGCTGGTCTATGGGGGGCTGCTCACCTTTCTGGGAAGGCTCAATCCCGTCCGCTTCTTCCAGGGTATTCTGGATGCCCAGGCTGTCGCCTTTTCGACCTCGACGAGCGCTGGGACCCTGCCCGTCACGATGGCCAATGTCGAAGACAATCTCGGGGTGCCGAAGCGGGTGGCGAGCTTCGTGCTGCCGCTCGGCGCCACCATGAACATGGACGGCACCGCGATCTACATGGGGATCGCCGCGGTATTTACCGCCCAGGCGCTCGGCATCGATCTCGATCTAGCGCAGTATGCGACCATCATACTGACCGGTACGCTCGCCTCGATCGGGGCGGCGAGCGTGCCGAGCGCCGGGCTGATCATCATGCCGGTGGTGCTCTCGTCGGTCGGGCTGCCGCTCGGTGCGATCGCCCTGTTCTTCCCGATCGACCGGATCATGGACATGATGCGCACGATGACCAATGTCACCGGGGATGCCACCGTCTCGGTACTCGTCGCAAAGGGCGAAGGCATCCTTGACGAAGAACGATTCTCTGCACCACCGGTGGAGTAGCGACTCTCTTCAATCACTGGGGAAGGGAACGCCAATCGTGCCTGGTCTTTATTCCCCCTACAGGAACATGCACCGCCCGGAAATCGCATCCCATCAACCGACCGCATCCATCGGCCGGCGACAGGGAGCCGTGCCATGAAGGAACCCGCTTGCAAAGAGCATGACACGAACCCACCACTTCACACCGCGCGGCCACTGGCCTGCCGGGCGTGTTGCTGACGCTGATCGCCGCTTCGCCGCCCCTCCTGATGCCAAGGAACTGGTGCATGCCGAGACGCTCGCGAACCATGCAATGCTGACCGGCAGGCCCTGTCGCCCCGCAAACGGACATCAGGGGGGCGGCGGATCGATTGCCGCAGGAGAGACCGGAGAGTCGCGAGAGACGGGAGAGTCGAAGGTGATGGAGATCGGTGCGCTGATCCTGGCCGGCGGACGTTCGCGACGAATGGGGCGTGACAAGGCGGCACTCGTCTGGCGCGGGCAAAGTCTGCTCGACCATGCGCACGCCCTTGCCCGCCGAGCAGGAGCGGAGCCGGTGCTGACTTCCGGACGCCCGGGAGGCCTTCCCGATCCGCTGCCCGGACTGGGACCGGCGGGCGGGATCCTGGCGCTCATCATGCACTGGCGGAACGCCGACGACCGTCTGCCGAACCACTGGCTGCTGCTGCCGGTGGATATGCCGGCACTGGATGCCGACGACATCGCCCCTCTCCGGCAAGCCGAAAAGGCGGCCGTCGTCCATTTCGAGAACTGCCCGTTGCCCGCCCTGCTGCACCTCAAACCCCGACAGGCACAAACCCTCGTCGAAGCCGTTACGGGACAAACCGGCGAACCGAACGCAGGGCGGACGCTTGCCCTTCATCGGCTTTGGGCGCGCATCGGTTCCATCGCCCTGCCGCTTCCCGAAAGGTCCCGGCCGCATTTCGTCAATCTCAATACGCCCGAAGACTGGCGCGGATTCCGATCCTGACCGCCTGCGATCCGCTGCGGGCAGGCCGGCCCTGATCCATGACGATCTGCGGTTGCCGCCCCCGATCTCAAGTCCGGTGCTATCATCACAATGACCCGACATTGCCGAGTGTTCCGGCACCCGTGCCTCAGGGCGTGAACTGTTCGAGCAGGATGCGTTCGGCGAGATTGTGCTCCGGGTCGAACAATAGGCGAACCGAGACGTCGCGGGCGGTTTCCACCTCGACCGCCTTGACGTCGCGCACCTCGTGAAAGTCGGCGGTCGCCGAGACGGGGCGCTTGCGGCTTTCCAGGATGGTGAACAGGATCCGGCTGGAATCCGGCAGCAGGGCGCCGCGCCAGCGCCGGGGGCGGAAGGCGCTGATCGGGGTGAGCGCGAGCAGCGGTGAGCCGATCGGAAGGATCGGCCCATGAGCGGAGAGATTGTAGGCGGTGCTACCCGCCGGCGTCGCGACGAGGATGCCGTCGCAGACGAGCTCGCTCATCCGCACCTTGCCGTCGATGGTGATGCGGATGCGTGCCGCCTGCCGGGTTTCGCGCAGCAGCGACACTTCGTTGAAGGCGAGATGCTCGACGATCTCGCCATCACGGGTAAAGGCGCGCATGCGCAAAGGATGCAACTCGACCTCTTCCGCGCGCCGCAGACGCTCGATCAGTCCCTCTTCGCGATAATCGTTCATCAGGAAGCCGATCGTGCCCCGGTTCATGCCGAAGATCGGCTTGTCGGAACCGATGAAGCGGTGGAGCGTCTGGAGCATGAAGCCGTCACCCCCCAGGGCGACGATGACATCCGCCTCCTCGATCGGGCTTTCGCCATAGCGCTGCACCAGCGCCTCTCGCGCCCGGCAGGCTTCGGGGCTGTCGCTGGCAATGAAGGCGATCTTCGGTGCATCCGGCAGCATTGCGGCTTGTCCCCTGTCATCCGCCGGCTGTCCGCGAGAGGGTGAGC
>RFIU01000077.1 GCA_003695555.1 Alphaproteobacteria bacterium | reverse complement strand
GGCCAACGGCCGCCGCGTCTACGCCATGGAGATCAGCCCGGCCTATGTCGATGTCGCCGTGGAACGCTGGCAGGCCGAGACAGGCCGGGAAGCGATCCTCGATGGCGATGGCCGGACCTTCGCGAAGGTGAAGGCCGAGCGGCTGGGCGAGACCGCGGCCGCAAAAAACACGGCCGATCCCGCGTAGCGCGGAGCCAATCTTCTTTCCGTGAGGGTCGAAGGCTTCGCATAACTCGAGGTTCAGCAAAGGACATTGTCGGGGCAGCGTGCAAAGCGCAGCGGCTCAAGATCGATGGTAGAAAAAGAAAATTCAATCATCTACGGAGGTGAGGAGCAACGGATAGCTCGGGTGTTGTGGATGCAGGTAGCATATTACGAAGCTCCGGTGCGCGCGTTTCTAGCAGCTGATGAAGCGTCCATTCTTGGTATCCTCGTGCAGCATCACGGGTTCGCTCTGGAACACCAACAGCGCGGGGCATGGCTCGGCCAAATCCGTCTGTTGAAGAAGGCTCTGTCAGGCCTTGACCGCGGGCATGTCCTCTTCGAGTTTGCGATCCCGCGAATGGGCAAGCGGGCCGACGTCGTTCTGTTGGTCGACGGCGTAGTCTTCGTTCTCGAGTTCAAGGTCGGCGCCCGCCAGTTTGACCGCTCAGCGATCGAGCAAGTGCATGACTATGCTTTGGACCTGAAAAACTTCCATAAGGGCAGCCACGACTTGCCGATTGTTCCCGTCGTTCTGGCAACGGAGGCAGAAAACTCAGAACCTTCGGAGGTAAGGTTTGCGGCCGATGGAGTCGCGGAGCCTGTTCTCGCTCGCGCGGAGCACTTGCCTTCATTGATCGCGCGCTGCGTGGAAGCGACGTCGTCTGAGACGATTGACGTGAAGAGCTGGCTCAGTTCTGGCTATCAGCCGACGCCCACCATCGTCGAAGCGGCCCAGGCCCTGTATCAGGACCACGCAGTTGAGGAGATTGCGAGATCCGACGCAGGCGCCGTGAACCTGCGTGAGACGGCCGACTGCATCTCGGAGATCATCGAGCGCTCGAAACGGGAAGGGCGGAAGTCAATCTGCTTCGTCACCGGGGTTCCCGGCGCAGGGAAGACGCTTGCGGGCCTGAACATCGCTACCAAAAGAGCAAAGGAGCACTCGGACGAGCACGCCGTGTTCCTGTCCGGGAATGGCCCCCTGGTCACTGTGCTGCGGGAGGCATTGGCGCGAGATGAAGTGGCCCGGAAGGGAACAAAAAAGACGGAAGCGCTCCGGCGAGTTTCCAGTTTCATTCAGAACATCCATCATTTCCGTGACGAAGCGCTGCGCAGTCCCGGACCACCGCATGAAAAGGTCGCCGTGTTCGATGAGGCGCAGCGCGCGTGGACGCGTGATCAAGCCAGCCGTTTCATGCAAACGAAGCGCGGGCATATGGGTTTCGATATGTCCGAGCCAGAGTTCTTAATCAGCGTCATGGACCGTCATAAAGATTGGTGTGTGATCGTGTGCTTGGTTGGAGGCGGCCAAGAGATTAACACTGGCGAGGCTGGACTTCGTGAATGGCTGTCGGCTCTCGATGAGCGTTTCCGCGGCTGGGACATCTATGCTTCAGATCGGCTTGAGGCGGGGGGCTACGTGACCGACGAGACCTCGAGGCGACTTCTTCACCAGTTGCCCGTCCGAAGACGCCCGGAGCTGCATCTGAGCGTCTCGATGCGATCATTTCGGGCGGAAGCGCTATCGAGTTTCATTGGCCACGTCGTCGATAACCGTCTTGAGGCCGCGCGGAAAGCGTATCGCGAGATTGAGGACCGATTTCCGATCTGGCTCACACGAGATCTGTCCGTCGCCCGCGCTTGGTTGCGCTCCGTCGCGCGCGGAAGTGAGCGCTTCGGACTGGTTGCGTCTTCTGGCGGCTACCGTTTACGACCCGAGGGGTTGCACGTGAAGGCCAAGATCGACCCTGCGACATGGTTCTTGAATGATCGGTTCGATGTCCGCTCGTCCTACTATCTGGAGGAGGTTGCCACTGAGTTTGACATTCAGGGGCTCGAGCTCGATTGGGTCGGGGTGTGCTGGGATGCCGATTTCCGGCACAATGGATCCGACTGGCAGTTCTTCAACTTCCGTGGCACGACCTGGCAAAGGGTGAACCAGGAAGAGCGTCAGCTCTACCTGAGGAA
Organism: Alphaproteobacteria bacterium; assembly: GCA_003695555.1. GTDB lineage: Bacteria > Pseudomonadota > Alphaproteobacteria > Sphingomonadales > Rhodothalassiaceae > J084. The sequence goes on along the minus strand of RFIU01000077.1, from coordinate 686 downwards.
CGCCTACCGCGTCCTTCTGACGAGGGCACGTCAGGGCATGGTGATCTTTGTCCCGGAGGGTGACGCCTCAGACCCTACGAGGCCTCCGAGCTACTATGATGCGACGTATGCATTTCTTAAGGCATGCGGCTTGAAGGACCTTGCTGAGAGCGGTGACGCAAAGAGGGCAAACTTCTCTTACCCTGCATTGGTTAATGCGCGTACGTGACGACTGCATTACCTTGACGCCCGATTCCGGTTTGGACCATCTGCGTCGAAATAGGTAACGGAAACTTCGCGGGCAGATCTCCGATCACCTACCGATACGATAGACTCTGCCGCGCCCCTCGACCTTCTCGGAGGTGATCGTCAGCCCGAGCCGCTTCTTCAACGCGCCGGCAAGGGCACCCCTCACGGTGTGAGCTCTCCAGTCGAGAGCCTTTGCGATCTCGTCGATGGTCGCGCCGCCGTCGGCGCGGAGCATCTCGATCAGCCGGGCCTGTTTGGTGCCGCTGCGCGGCTTGCGGGTCTTGGGCGCGGGATCGGCCTCGGCGGCTTCGGGCGCGCCTTCGCTCGAGCCCTGCTCGATGCCGATGGCGGCGAGCCCCGCGTCGGTGATGCGCAGGAGGACGGCGCGGCCGTCCTCGTCATTGCGCCAGAAGCGGTTGAGCGCGGGATCGGCCTTGGCGAACCGGTCGGTCGGGGTC
>RFIU01000076.1 GCA_003695555.1 Alphaproteobacteria bacterium | reverse complement strand
TGGCTCGGTCTCGACTGGGATGAGGAGGTGCGGCAGTCCACCCGTCTCGATCGCTACCGCGAGGCCGCCGATCGACTTCGCGCGGCCGGGCGCCTCTATCCCTGCTACGAAACACCTGAGGAGCTGGAGCTCAAGCGCCGTCTGCAGCGCGCGCAGGGTCGCCCGCCGGTCTATGACCGGGCGGCCCTCTCCCTCGACGCGCAGGAGCGCGGCCGGCTGGAAGGTGAGGGGCGTCGGCCGCACTGGCGCTTTCTGCTCGACCGTTCGACGGCGGTCGCCTGGGATGATTTGATCCGTGGCCCGCAGCATGTCGATCCGGGATCGCTTTCCGATCCGGTGCTGGTGCGCGCCGATGGCAGTTTCCTCTATCTTCTGCCTTCCAGCGTCGATGACATTGCGCTGGCCGTCACGCATGTCATTCGCGGCGAGGATCATGTTACCAATACCGGCGAACAGATACAGCTGATCGAGGCGCTGGAGGCGGTCCCGCCGGCTTTCGCCCACTTTCCGCTGCTGCGCGGTGCCGGCGGCGCGCCGCTTTCGAAACGCGCGGGCGACCTTTCGATCCGGGCGCTTCGCGAGGGCGGAGCCGAGCCACTGGCGATCGTCTCGCTGCTCGCCTGTCTCGGCACCGGTCGTTCGCCCGAGGCGGTGCGCGACCTCGACGAGCTGGTCGCGCAGTTCGATCTCGGCGCCTTCTCGCGTTCGTCGGCCATCTTCGACCCGGAAGAGCTTGACCGCCTTGATGCGCGGCTGCTGCACCACCGGGAATATGAGGAGATCGCTGCTCGACCGGAAATGGCCGGAGTAACGCGCGAGCTGTGGGAAGCGGTACGTGGCAACATCGGGCATCTGGCCGAAGTGCAGGACTGGCGCCGCATTGTCGAAGGGCCGATCGAACCCGTGATCGAGGCCGAGGATCGCGACTTCCTCGCGCGCGCGGCCGAACTGCTGCCCCCAGTTCTCGACAAAGAGGGTTGGCGGGCATGGACGGCGGCACTGAAGAAGCAGACGGGGCGAAAGGGGCGTGCCCTGTTCCGGCCGCTGCGCCTGGCCCTGACTGGCCGGGAGGCAGGGCCGGAAATGGCGGCGCTGCTGCTGCTGATCGGGCGCGGCAAGGCGCAGGCGCGGCTGAAGGGCGAAAAGGCATGACGGGAACAAGCGACGAAAGAACGGTGACCATCCGTCTGACCAACACCGCGAGCGGCAGGAAGGAGATCTTCCGGCCGATTGATCCCGAGCGTGTGCGGATGTACGTCTGTGGGCCGACCGTCTATGATTATGCCCATATCGGCAACGCCCGGCCGGCGGTAGTGTTCGACCTGCTGTTCCGTCTGCTGCGTCATGCCTTCGGCGCCGATCATGTCGTCTATGCGCGCAACATCACCGACATTGACGACAAGATCATCGCCCGCGCAAACGAGACCGGAGAACCGATCGAGGAGATCACCGCCCGCTTCACACGTGTCTATCACGAGGACATGGCGGCGCTGAATGTGCTGGCACCGACCATCGAGCCGCATGCAACCCGGCACATTGCCGAAATGATCGCGATGATCGAGCGGCTGATCGCGCGCGACTGCGCCTATGTGGCGCAAGGTCATGTGCTGTTCGCGGTTTCGCATCTGGCCGACTATGGGGCGCTTTCGCACCGCTCACGCGACGAGATGATTGCCGGCGCCCGCGTCGAAGTGGCGCCATGGAAGCGCGATCCGGCCGATTTCGTCCTGTGGAAGCCGAGCACCCCCGATCAGCCCGGCTGGGAGAGCCCCTGGGGGCGCGGTCGGCCGGGCTGGCATCTCGAATGCTCGGCGATGATCGAGACGCATCTCGGCCATCCCATCGACATTCACGGCGGTGGGCAGGATCTCGTTTTTCCGCACCACGAGAACGAGCGCGCACAGAGCTGCTGCGCCTTCGGTGACGGCTTCGTGCAGACCTGGGTGCACAATGGCTATGTCGTCTCGGGCGGTGAGAAGATGTCGAAATCGCTCGGCAATTTCTTCACGGTCCACGAGCTGCTGTCAGAATTCCCGGGAGAAGCGATCCGGCTTGCTCTGATGAGCGCGCATTATCGCCAGCCCCTCGACATGACCCGTGATCTGCTGCGCGATTCCCGTCGTCGGCTCGATCGCTGGTATCGCCTGGTGCGCGAGGTGGCGGGCGACGAGGAGGCCATACCGGAGGAGGTGAAGGACGCGCTCGCCGACGATCTCAACACGCCGAAGGCGATCGCCGCGCTGGAGGCGCTGGCACGGCCCGAGCGCGCCAGTGCGCTGAAGGCCGGGGCCCAGTTCCTCGGCCTCCTGCTCACCGATCCGCATGACTGGCTGAAGGGCACCCCCCGCCATGGAGACCCGGGCATCGAAGAGATCGAGCGGCTGATCGCCGAACGCGCCGAAGCCAGGCGGGCGCGCGATTTCGCGCGGGCGGATGCGATCCGCGATCGGCTCACGGCGATGGGCATCCGGCTGCTCGACCGGCCCGACGGCACCACCGAGTGGGAGCGCACCGGATGAGCGCACCGCTGCCGCCCGTTGTCATTCTGGTGCGACCGCAGCTCGGTGAGAACATCGGCAAGACGGCGCGTGCCATGGGCAACTTCGGCCTGCGCGAGCTGCGTCTAGTTGCGCCGCGTGACGGCTGGCCGAACCCGGCCGCAGGCCCGGCGGCGGCCGGTGCCGATCGATTGCTGGATGAAGCGCGGCTTTTTGACACGGTGGAAGAGGCGATTTCCGATCTGACCGGAGTGTTGGCTGCCACCGTCAGGCCCCGCCATCTGGTGAAGAAGGTGCTCGATCCGCAGACGGCTGTGGACTGGCTCGATGCGACGATGCGGGCAGGCGATGGTCCGGCGGGCGTCATGTTCGGGCCCGAGCGTTCGGGCCTCGACAATGACGAGACGGCACTGGCAGACGCGATCCTCACGATCCCCGTTGATCCCGCTTTCGCCAGCCTCAATCTGGCCCAGGCGGTGCTGGTGCTGGCCTATGAGTGGCGCAAGCGGATTCTCGGCGGCGAACTGCCGCCGCGGCTGCGCTCCGCCGAACGACTGCCTGCCCCGCGAGGCGACTATCTCGGCCTTTTCGCCCAGCTGGAACAGGCGCTGGATGCGCGCGGTCATTTTCCCTCATCCGGCCGCAAGCCGGTCCAGATCCGCGCGCTGCGCAGTCTGCTGCTCAATGCCCGCTTCAGTGCCCAGGAAATCCGCACCCTTCGCGGCGTCATCAAGACCCTGGCGCGGCCGGTGCGCGCACAATGCGAAGGAAACGATCAGAAGACCTGAGCATTCGGTGTCCGGCCCCATGGCGTTTCCGGCTGCTTGCACCTATGATGCATGGCAAGCAGGATGGACGCTGGTATTGCCCTTCGTCGCTTCCGCAAGAAAACAGGGATTCGTTTTTCATGACAGCTTCCAACGATGAAGATAGCGTGGCTTGCCGGTCATGGCGAGCCGGCGCATGCCGGAATGCTTTCGTCGCCCTGCTCGGCGTACTCATGGCATTGTGGGCTCCTGCCGGCACGACGGCCCTTGCCGACACCGGAGAGCAGCGGGCCAAGGTGGCCGTACCACCGCCTCCCGCCCCGGATAAGGCCGGCGAACCGACTGCCGAAGCGACAATCGGAGAGAAATCCGGGCCGGCTGGCGGGGCAGACAAGGCCGCCGCCACACGTGAGGCGCTGAGTTCCCTCTATGCCGGAACGACGGCCGCCTGGTTCGTCGAAATGCGCTGCCGCCTGCTCGACAAGGCCGAGCGTCGCGCTTTCGAATGGCACATGGGCGTTCTCACCCGTGCGCTGCAGGCGAGCGGTCTTGCGGATCGGGAACTGGCCGGCCTGCAGCAGCTCGCGCAGAAGGATGCGAACGATACCGCCCGCCACGATTGTGGCGATGACGAAACCCGTGCCTTCGTGGTCAAGGGATTGAAGGCGGTTCGCCTGATGGTGCCGAAGCTGACCGGGCTCAGCTATGACCCGGAGAACGCCTGGCTCGACCGTCACACCCTGATCTATACGCTGGTGGTGACGGGGCTGGCGATCGCTGATTTCTGCCCCGAGTTCATGGCCGATGACGTCCGCAGCCGTTTTGACGGCTACCGCACCGACATCGAGCGTCGGGCGAAGGTGAACCACCTCTCGCTTGCCGAGCTTCGCGCGCAGGCCCTCCAACGTACGGCGGCGATCAAGTCGTGCGACGATCAGGCGCGCACGGCGATCGCAAAGGCCACGAAGCTGCTCTCGGAATTCGAGGAATAGCTGCCGTCTTGCCCGGGATCTACGATCCGCGCGAAGACTGAGGACGCCTTTCTGCGGCGGCTAGCAGGGCCTGTGGCGCGGCCCACCCGTCAAGGCTGGGGGCGATGAAGCATGGAGAATGACCAGCGATGGACGATGCGGTCGGAATGAACAGGGACGATCTGCTCTTCGTGCCGATCGGGGGGTGCGACGAGATCGGCATGAATCTCAACCTGTTCCATGCTGTCGGACGTTGGCTGATGGTCGATTGCGGGATCAATTTCGCCGGCGAAGGACTGGCCGGTGTCGATCTGCTGCTGCCCGATCCCGCCTTCATTGCCGAGCGGCGCGATGCCCTGGAGGCGCTGGTGCTGACCCACGGGCATGAGGATCATATCGGCGCGGTGGCGCAGCTATGGCCGCAGTTGCGCTGCCCGATCTACGCGACGCCCTTCACCGCCGCGCTGGTGCATGGCAAGCTCGCCGAAGCCGGTCTTTCCGGTGAGGCCGAGATCCGGGAGGTTCCCGTCGCCGGCAGTTTCGAGACCGGGCCATTCAAGGTTCGCTATGTGCCGCTGGCCCATTCCATCGCCGAAGGCCACGGACTGCTGATCGAGACGCCGCTCGGACGCATCTTTCATACCGGCGACTGGAAGCTCGACCACGCGCCGCAGATCGGTGCCCCCTCGACGCCGGAGGCCCTCAAGGCGATCGGCGATGCCGGGGTGCGGGCGATGATCGGCGATTCCACCAATGTCTTCAATCCTCGGGCATCCGGTTCGGAAGAGGCGGTTCGCGAAAGCCTGCTGGACCTGCTCTACATGTATTCAGGGCGGGTGGTGATCACCACCTTTGCCTCGAATCTGGCCCGGCTGAAGACGGTCGCGGCGGTGGCACGCGCCCATGATCGAACCCTGTGCGTGGCGGGCCGATCGCTCGATCGGGTAATCGCAGCGGGGCGCGCCACCGGCTGGCTGGACGACTGGCCGCAGACGGTCGCGATCGAGGATGCGATGGCCCTGCCGCGCGACAAGCTCCTGATCCTGTGCACCGGCGCGCAGGGTGAGCCGCGCGCGGCGCTCTCGCGCATGGCCCGCGGTGAGAATGCCCGGCTTTCCCTGGAACCCGGCGATGTCGTGATCTTTTCAGCCAAGATCATTCCGGGCAATGAAATTTCGGTTGCCCGGGTCGTCAATCAGCTTGCGCGCCGCGATGTCGATGTGGTCACCGAACGTGACGCCTTCGTCCATGTCTCGGGTCATCCG
>RFIU01000075.1 GCA_003695555.1 Alphaproteobacteria bacterium | reverse complement strand
TTGCAGAAGTTCTGGCTCAATGGCGAGATGAAGCCGAGGCGCCCGCCCGTTTCCTCGATCCGCGCATAGCGCGCCGGCCCGCCGGTCGCGTAATCCGGCAGATCGACGAGCGACCAGCGCGCTTCCAGTCTCCGGCGGAGAACATCAAGCGGGAGGAAATGTTCGGCACGCGCCCCGCCTTCGGGCGCTCCTAGCGGCATCGTCTCGATCAGGGTCAGATCGAAACCCCGCTCGCCGGCGAAGACGATGAGATCGTCGATTTCGTCCTCATTGACACCGCGCATCGCCACGACATTGAGCTTGACGGAAAGCCCCGCCCGGCTGGCCTGCGCCAGCCCTTCAAGAACCGGCGCAAGATCGCCACCGCGAGTAATCTCGCGATAGCGCTCCGCCTTCAGCGTATCGAGCGAAACATTGATCCGCCGCACGCCCGCCGCATACAGGTCTGCCGCATGCCGGGCGAGAAGCTGTCCGTTGGTGGTCAGAACCAGCTCGCGCAAACCGCGAGCGCGCTCGCCACCCAAGCGATGCATCAGTTCCATCACCCCCTTGCGCACCAGCGGCTCCCCCCCGGTGATGCGGATCTTGTCAACGCCCCGTGCAATGAAGGCGCGCGCGACCGAATGCAGCTCCTCGATCGTCAGAATCTCTCGCTTGGGCAGAAATTCGGGGCGCGCGGGCATGCAGTAGCGACAACGCAGATCGCAGCGGTCGGTGACCGAAAGGCGCAGATAGCGGATCGTCCGCCCATAAGGATCGACCAGGGCGGGTGCACCGTCAGCAGCATCCGCTTGTCCGACCTCACCATCACAGGCTTGATGCCCGACGAATCCATTAACGTCCATCATGGAGGCCTCATGATCCTGACCACAGAATCCTTAGCAGACAGACAAGCATGAACGCCAGCTTCATGCCTTGCGCTGGATCAAACGGCAGGTTCAGGGCGATGCGACGATGCCGGCTCTCGCCAAGGCGTGGATGGCGCGCTAGTCTGACCGATATGGAATTGGCGCGCATCGAGGCACTGGCGCGACAGAGCATCGGAAAAGGAAGGGGGAAAGACCATGGCCGACGAACTCTCGCTGCGTCAGCAGGTCGGGGAAGAGGAATGGCGCGCGCGCGTGGATCTCGCGGCCGCCTATCGCCTTGTCGCCCGTTTCGGCTGGGATGAGCTGATCTTCACCCATCTGACCCTGCGCCTTCCGGGGCCCGAGCACCATTTTCTGATCAACCCCTTCGGCCTTCTCTTCGAGGAAGTCACCGCCTCGTCACTGGTCAAGATCGACATTGATGGCAACAAGGTGATGGACAGCCCCTATCCGGTGAATCCGGCGGGCTTCACGATCCATTCGGCGATCCACGCGGCACGCGAAGACGCCAAATGCGTGCTGCATGTTCATACCATTGCCGGCACGGCGGTCGCGGCACGCGAAGACGGCCTGCTGCCGCTGACCCAGGATGCGCTGACCCTTTGGGGCGATATCGCCTATCATGATTATGAGGGACTGGCGCTGGAAGAAGGAGAGAAGGAGCGACTCGTCGCCGATCTCGGCGAGAAGAGCTGCATGATTCTGCGCAATCATGGCCTGCTGACGGTCGGTGAGAATGTCGCGGAGGCCTTCATCCGACTCTTCTTCCTGCAGCGCGCCTGCGAGATGCAGGTGGCGGCCCTTGCCGGTGGTGGCGGACTGCGGCTTCAAAGCGAGGAAATGGGTGCTCGTGTTTCCGCACAGGCCCGCGCCGGTTTCGGTGCGCCCGCCCAGATCGCCTGGGCGGCGCTTCTTCGAAAGCTCGAACGTGACGATCCCGGCTATCAGATCTGACCTTCGCGTTTCGCCGAGGCAGCGACGGGCCGACGACATAAGGCGAGAGACGAGAGACGAGAGACGAGGGAAAAGAGGAAAGAGCGTCCATGAAGAAGTTCGGCATCGGACAACCCGTCAAGCGTCGCGAGGATCTGCGTTTCCTGACCGGTCGCGGCTGCTACACGGATGATCTGAGCCGCCCCGGCCAGCTCGTCGGTATGGCGGTTCGCGCGCCGCTCGCCCATGCCGAGATCGGCGAAATCGATACCACGGATGCCGAAGCCCTGCCCGGCGTTCATCTGGTGCTGACCGCCGAACGGCTGAAGGCGATGGGCGTCAGCAACGAGATCGCCTGCCTCGCCCCGCCGAAGGACGGTGTCGTCCATGGCCGCCCGGTGTTGGCCGAAGGACGGGTACGCCATGTCGGCGAGGCGGTCGCCTTCATCGTCGCCGAGAGCCGTGAGGCAGCGGAAGCCGCGCGCGATCTGGTCTTTGCCGATCTCGAACCGCTGGACACCATTGTCGATACCGCGCGGGCCGGCGATCCGGATGCGCCGAGCGTCCATGAGGACGCCCCTGCGAACCGGGCCTTCGTCTGGTCGTTCGGCGATGCGGTGAAGACCGGCGAGGCCTTTTCGCGTGCCGCCCATGTCACCCGCATCCGGATCCGCAACCAGCGGGTCGCTCCGAACGCCATGGAGCCGCGAGCGATCCTGGCCGAATACGAAGAGGGCAAGGGATTCGTCGCCCATCTCGGAACCCAGGGGGTCGAAGGCATTCTGCATCAGTTCGCAACCCTGCTCGGCGAACCGGAAGAGCGGATTCGGGTCGTCACGCCCGATGTCGGTGGCGGCTTCGGCATGAAGAGCTTCATGTATCCGGAGTACGTCCTGGCAATGGCCGCATCGCGGGCGCTGAAGCGTCCGGTCAAATGGACGGCGGATCGCAACGAATCCTTCCTCTCCGACACCCATGGCCGCGATCTGGTGAGCGAGGCGGCACTGGCCTTCGACGAGGAGGCGCGGATTCTCGGCTACCGGATCGAGACGATCGCCAACATGGGCGCCTATCTCTCGAACTTCGCGCCGGCGATCGCGACGATGGCGCCGCTGCAGGTGGTGCCGGGCCCCTATCGGATTCCGGTCGTCCACCAGCAGGTGACCGGCGTCTATACCCATACCCAGCCCATCGATGCCTATCGCGGCGCCGGGCGCCCCGAAGCGGCCTATCTGCTCGAACGTCTGGTCCAGCGCGCCGCGCGCGAGATGGGACTGGCGCCTGATGAGATCCGGCGGCGCAATTTCGTGCCCGAGTCCGCCATGCCCTGGACCAATGCGACCGGCGCCACCTATGACAGCGGTGATTTCCTCGGCACCATGGAAGCGGCGATGGCGCGCGCCGACTGGGACGGCTTCGAGGCACGGCGCGAGCAGGCGCGCACACGCGGCCTGCGACGTGGCATCGGCATGGCCTATTATGTCGAATGCACCCTGGGCGCGCCGAGCGAAGAGGTCGAGCTGCATTTCACCGACGACGGCCGGCTGCGGCTGTATGTCGGAACCCAGTCGAACGGTCAGGGGCACGAAACCGCCTGGCCGCAGGTGCTCGCCGACCGGCTCGACATCTCGCCGGAGCGGATCGAGATCGTCCAGGGCGACACCGCCGCGAAACCGACCGGCGGCGGCACCGGCGGATCGCGTTCGCTGCAGATGATCGGCAATGCCTGCGTGGTGGCGGCCGATGCCCTGATCGCGCGCGGCCGCGAGGTCTGGGCGGCTCTGGAGGAAGGGCTTGAGGCCGAGGACGTCGAATACGCCGCCGGTGAATTCTTCTCGCGCCGATCGAACCGCCGCATCGGCCTCTTCGAGCTGGCCGAACTGGCCCGCTCGGCGGAACTGCCGGAAGAACTCGCCGGCGGTCTGGACATTGCCGCGACCTATACGCGACCCGCATCTACCTTTCCCAACGGCTGCCATATCGCCGAGGTCGAGGTCGATCCCGAAACCGGCGTCACCCGCATGGTCCGCTATACGGTGGTGGACGACTTTGGCGTCGTCATCAATCCGATGCTGGTCACCGGCCAGGTTCACGGCGGGGTCGTCCAGGGCATCGGGCAGGCGCTGGGCGAGGCGGTCGCCTATGACGAAGACGGCCAGCTGCTGACCGGCAGCTTCATGGACTATGTCATGCCGCGCGCCGACGATCTCTGCCGCATCGACTTCCATTTCCGCGAGATTCCCTGCCGCACCAATCCGCTCGGCATCAAGGGCTGCGGCGAGGCGGGCACGATCGGGGCCTGCCCGGCGGTGATCAATGCGATTCTTGATGCGCTGTGGGACGATGGCGTGCACGAAATCGACATGCCGGCCACTCCGCATCGCGTCTGGCAGGCGCTTCGAGACGCGCGCGCAGCCGGTGACGGTGATAGGCGGAAGGTGGCCTGATGGCAGAAACGAAGATCGCGACCTTCAATATCAACGGCATCCGGGCGCGTCTGCCCCGCCTGCTCGACTGGCTGAAGACGAGCGCGCCGGACATCGTCTGCCTGCAGGAACTGAAGGCCGAGGACGACCAGGTGCCGCGCCTTGAGATCGAGGCGCTAGGCTATCATGTCGAAACCCATGGCCAGAAGGGATTCAACGGCGTTGCGCTGCTCTCGAAAACGCCGATGGAAGATGTCCGGCGCGGACTTCCCGGCATGGAGGATGACCCGCAGGCCCGCTATATCGAGGCGACGAGCGCGGGTTTGCGCGTCGCCAGCATCTACGCGCCGAACGGCAATCCGGTGAATTCGGAAAAATTCGCCTACAAGCTGCGCTGGCTGGATGCGCTGATCGCACATGCCGCCGATCTGCTGGCGCAGGAGATCCCTGCGGTGCTGGCCGGCGACTACAACATCATTCCCGAAGAGGAAGACTGCCACGAGCCCGATGCCTGGCGCGATGACGCTCTCTTTCAACCGCAAGCGCGTGCCCGCTTCCGGCAATTGCGCTGGCAGGGCTGGGTCGATCCCATCCGCCAGCGCCACCCCGACGGCGATCAGTTCACTTTCTGGGACTACAAGGGCGGCGCCTGGACGAAGGACTACGGCATCCGCATCGACCATCTGCTGCTCTCGCCGCCGGCCGCCGACCGGCTGGACCGCGCCGAGGTGGACCGCATGGAACGCGGACGCGAGAAGGCCTCCGACCACGCCCCGGTCTGGATCACCCTGAAGGACTGAGCGTCATCTGGCGCCGGCCGGCGCGCGATCAGCCGCGCGCGCTGAGCAGGCCCCGGTTGATCAGGCTTTCAGCGATCTGGATGGCATTGAGCGCCGCGCCCTTGCGCAGATTGTCCGAGACCCCCCAGAAGACGAGGCCGTTCTCGACGCTCGGATCGCGGCGGATGCGCGAAACATAGGTGGCGAAATCTCCGACGCACTCGACCGGTGTCACATAGCCGCCCGGTTCACGCTTGTCGACGACGAGCAGACCCGGTGCCTCGCGCAGCAGCTTGCGAGCGGCACCCGGGGTGATCGGCTCTTCGAACTCGACGAAGACGGCCTCCGAATGGCCGACGAAGACCGGCACGCGCACGCAGAAGGCGACCAGCTCGATCGCGGGATCGAGAATCTTCTTCGTCTCCTCGCGCATCTTCCATTCCTCACGGGTCGCGCCGTCTTCCAGAAAGACGTCGATGTGGGGAATGACATTGAAGGCAATCTGCTTGGGGAAATGGACGGGCTCGATCGGATCATTGACGAAGATCGCGCGGGTCTGGCTGAACAGCTCGTCGGCGGCCGCCTTGCCGGCGCCCGACACCGCCTGATAGGTGGCGACCGCGACACGCCGGATTCGCGCCGCATCATGCAGCGGCTTCAGAGCCACGACCAGCTGTGCAGTCGAGCAGTTCGGATTGGCGACGATCCCCTTCGCCCGTACGCCTTCGAGCGCATCAGCGTTCACTTCCGGCACGACGAGCGGAACGTCCGGATCCATCCGAAAGGCGCTGGAATTGTCGATGACGATGGCGCCCGCGGCCGCAGCCTTCGGCGCATATTCGCGCGCAATGTCACCGCCGGCGGCGAACAGCGCCAGATCGATGCCGGAAAAGTCGGCGTGCTCCAGCGCCTCGACCTTCAGCGTTCGTTCGCCGAAATGCACTTCCTGACCGATCGAGCGGCGCGAGGCGAGCGGAATGATCCGATCGACGGGAAATTCCCGCTCGGCCAGAATGTTGAGCATTTCCTGCCCGACCATGCCGGTCGCACCGACCACCGCGACATTGAAGGTCATTTCCGGTGTCCTCCTCGAGTCCTCGTGTTTCATCATGCCGGCCCTGCCTGACCGTCAGCAGGCCGTGCACGCCCCGATGGCCAACGACCCCAAGGAAAATCCCGGGAAAAGGGGCGCCGTCAGGGCCTCTTCCCGGGATCTGTCGATAGAGATTCGCGCGACATTTCCCCGACGCGCGTTCTTTCATCGCAAATGGCGGCCGCCCCGACTCATCGCGAGCAGGCGGCACGCCTGTCGGCCCGGGTCACTTGCCCGAGGATTTTTCGGCCTTGGCCTGCTTTGCCGAAGGACGGATGCGCCGCTCGGGGATGCGGGCGGCCTTGCCGGTCCGGCCGCGCAGATAATAGAGCTTGGCGCGGCGTACACGGCCGTGACGCACCACCTCGATCGAGGCGAGCACCGGCGAATAGAGCGGAAAGACGCGCTCGACGCCTTCGCCGAAGGAAAGCTTGCGCAGCGTGAAGGAGGCATTGATGCCGCCGCCGTTGCGGGCGATGCAGACCCCCTCGAAGGGCTGCAGACGCTCACGGTCACCTTCCTTGACCTTCACCATGACCTTGATGGTGTCGCCCGGGCGGAAGTCCGGAATCTGCTTGTCCGCGGTCAGCTTCGCGATCTGCTCTCGCTCGAGCTTCTCGATGATGTTCATGGCCGGCCTACCTTTCTCGTCCGTCTTCTTCTTCGCGCCGCTCATAGGTCGACCAGAGGTCGGGCCGACGTAAGCGAGTCCGTCGTTTGCGTTCCTCGAACCGCCACCGGGCGATCTCGCCATGGTGCCCGGAAAGCAGCACCTCCGGAATGGCCCGCCCTTCCCAGACCCGCGGCCGGGTGTATTGCGGATATTCCAGAAGGCCGCCTTCGAAACTTTCTTCATCGAGGCTTTCGGGCGACCCCGTGACCCCGGGCAGCAGACGCACCACCGCATCCAGGATCACCATTGCCGGCAGCTCGCCGCCGGAGAGCACATAGTCGCCGATCGAGATCTCTTCGAGATCGCGCGCCTCGATGACGCGTTGGTCCATGCCTTCAAATCGTCCGCAAATCAAGAGCAAACCGCCCGCCTTCGCCCATTTTTCCGCGTCTTTCTGCGTGAAGGGGCGTCCTGAGGGGGTGAGCGCCAGCCGCGGCCAGGACGAATCGCCCGCCGCGATCGCCGCATCGATGGCACGCGCGAGCACGTCCGGGCGCATCACCATGCCGGGGCCACCGCCGGCCGGCGTGTCATCGACGGTACGATGGCGGTCGCTCGCATAGTTGCGAAGGAAGAAGGTCTCCAGCCGCCAGATCTCCTGCTCCAGGGCACGTCCCGTCACCGAGACGCCGAGTGGGCCCGGAAACAGCTCGGGAAACAGGGTCACGACCTGTGCGCTGAAGGGCGGGCTCATGACGCATTTCCGCTGTCACCAGTCCGTGATGCGCGGCCGGCGGCACCTTCCCGGTCGGCATGTCGGGCGAGCCAGGCATCAAGATCGACGACCAGCTGGCCGCGCT